>NZ_JALMUW010000161.1:0-675 GCF_023846195.1 Spiroplasma endosymbiont of Lariophagus distinguendus | reverse complement strand
CTAAGTGCCAAGTGCCTGTTCAATATTTAAGTGTCCATTTTTAGCAGCTAGTGTTAAAGCAGTATTATTAAAATTATTAGGATGATTAATATTAATATTATGTTGCATTATTAAACTATTAACGATATTTAAGTGTCCATTTTTAGCAGCTAATAATAAAGCGGTTTCATTACCATTATTTTCATGATTAATATTAGCGTTATTTTCTATTAGTGTATTAACTATTTCAATATGATTATTTTCAGCAGCTAATAATAAAGCAGTATTACCAAATATATTAGCATGATTGATATTAGCACCATTTTCTAGTAAAGTTTTAACGATATTTAAGTGTCCATTTCAGGCGGCTAGTGTTAAAGCACTAAAATTATTTATAGTTAAATAATTAACATCAGCACCATTATTTGTCAGTAAAATATTAATTGTATCTAAATCACCATTTCAAGCACTATTTATTAATTTTTCATTTAAATCGTCATTCATTTTTTTACTCCTTTAACAATAAAAAACCCATTTACTTTGTAAATATTAAAATAAGTAAGCGATAAAATTCTATAATCTTTATAAGATTATTATATTTATTTTTTTTATGATTCAAATATTAACTTTTAAATTAATTAAAAGTTAATAGTTTTTTATATTTATTCCCTTATCTTAAAATATATAGTCATTTTA
>NZ_JALMUW010000160.1:0-677 GCF_023846195.1 Spiroplasma endosymbiont of Lariophagus distinguendus | reverse complement strand
TATCTTATCAAATGTTTAAAATATTAATGTATGTTAATTTAATTATTTTTCAATTTTCATATACATAAAAATCAAGTTTCTATAGTTAGTTGGAGATAAAAATTTTTTATTTAATTTTATCAATAATTGCTTTGTAGGAAAGTTTATTGTATAGTAATTTTTTCAGTTGTAAACTTTAAGTGAGATTTATTTAAAATTATCTTTAAATAAATCTTATTTAAAATTGAAACAAAATAATATTTTCAATAATTTTCATTATTAATAAAAATAGTATACGAGAATTTTAATAAAAAGGAGGATACTTAAAAATGATAAATGAAAAAAATAAGACAGTAGAAGAAGATAGTGTTACTACTGTTAATGTTGATGATAGCGATTGTCAAGCAAAAATGGAAAAATTAAATAAAAAATTGCAAGAAACAGCTAATGAATTAGAAGAAATAAGTAGTCTTTATGCAAAATCAGTAAAAGAATCATTAGATAAATCAAAAAAAATTAAAGAACTAGAAGATAAAATTGATGAATTGGAAGAACAATTAAAAGCATGTAGAGAAAAAAATAAAAAATTAGAAGGTCTTGAAGATAAAGTTAAAAAATTAGAAGAAGATTTAAAAGAATGTAAAGAAAAAAGAGAAGACTTGGAAAATCAATTAAAAGAATGTAAAGCAAAAAGAGAA
>NZ_JALMUW010000016.1:0-19091 GCF_023846195.1 Spiroplasma endosymbiont of Lariophagus distinguendus | reverse complement strand
TTTTCAGGTTTTTAATATTACCTTAGTTGATCATATTATTATTGGCAAAGGTAATTATTTTAGTATAAATTTAAATAAAAAATATTATAAGTTTAAATAAAAACTTAAAAAAATACATTACTTAAATTTAAAAATATAGTAAAATTATTATGGTTTAGTGTGTAAATAATATTTAACTTACCAAGAATGGACTAGTTATTAAACATAGTTTGTTATTAGATATTGATAAGAAAGGAGAAAATTATGTCAACAATTAAACCAAGCAATGAATCATTTACTGCCCAACCGTCACTATTTGGAAAAATTATGGTTTATTTATCTTTTGTTTTAATATTTCCAATAATTTTATTTATTGTTTCTCGTAATAATTTTCTAAGATTACAACAATCAATTGAAGAAACTGCTTCTGATATTGATGTGCAATTAAAGCGTCGTTTTGATTTATTAACAAAATTAGTAGATGCTACTAAAGGTTATATGAAATTTGAAAAAAGTACATTAACAGATGTTGTATCTTTACGAAGTGGAAAAATGGAAACAATGAGTGATCTTTCAAAAGCAGATAGTGGACTTAATGCAGCTTTTGGAAAATTTAATGCTTTATTAGAAAATTATCCTGATTTAAAAGCAAATACTACTGTTTTACAATTACAATCAGGTGCCAAAGATTGTGAAGATAATATTGCTGCTGCTAGAAGATTTTATAATGCTAATGTTAAGGTGTTCAATAGTAAAATTAAAACCTTTCCAAGTAATGTTGTAGCATCAACATTAAATTTAGTTTCAAAAGATTACTTTCTTGCATCAGATAGCGATCGTCAAGATATTAAAATTGATTTATAAAATTAAATTTATTTTTGAAAATATATTTAAATTAGTTATTTACCCCTTTCTTTAGACAAATAAATTGTTTTGAATAAACATTTATGATTTGTTTAAAGAAAGGGTATTTTATTTAAAATTAAAATTTATATTAATTAGATTTAATTCTTTTATTATTTATTTCATTTTTTATTTAAGAAAAATTATATTTTGGTATAATCTAACTCATTAATATAATCGGTGGTTGGCCCTAATTACTGGACCACTTTCATACTTTTTTTCTAAATTTTAATTTGTAAAATTGGTGGTTTTAGAAATTCTGGTAGTTCGTATTCTTTCATAATTATAAAACATAACATATTGATTTACATCATTTATAGCCATTGATTGTTAAATATTGGTTTGAACTTTGGGTAATCATTCTGAGATAAATGAGAATCAGTTTTCTGATAGAACATTATCACAATATCATAAGGTTGCTTTTTGCTTAAGATTATTTTGTTTTGGTTGGTCACGTTCAGTTGATATGTCTTGGCAATAAAATTCAGCAGCATTATCTGGAATGTAAAATAACGCTTTGATTTGTTTTAAAGAAAATTGTTGTGTTATTTTTTCAAGAGCAGGTTTTATTAAATCTTTATATGATTTATTAGAAGCTAGTATTATAACCAACAACATTATGGATGGTGGTACTTAGGCACTTGGCACTTAGCCCTTTTTACTAGACCATTAATTTAAAAAACCTGAATGTGTCAATATCGAGTGAAAATTTCCCAAAAATATTTATCAAAAAGCAAACATTTTTAAAAGTTAACCGTCAAATAAAACAAATTTAAATAACTTAAAAAAAATTTAGTTCCAAATTTTATTTGAGGACTTTTCATTTTTTTAAAAGATGTCAATATCGAGTGAAAATTTCCCAAAAATATTTATCAAAAAATTAAATTATTTTGGAAAGTTACACTGTTAAATAAACACAAATTCCAAATAACCTTTCAATTAGAGGCTTTTTAATAATCTGTGTTTCTTTGTTTTACAAAGTTACTAGTTCAGATTAATTCTTTCTTCAAATTTTATCATAAAATGAGCAATTGCTGTATTTCAATTTTGAATGGGCATTGTTCATTTTTTTATTATATTTTCAATTGCTAAGTAAAATATTTTGAAAACTGCCATATCATTAGGAAAAACTTTTTTATTTCTGATGACTTTTCGTAATTGACTATTAACAGATTCAATAGCATTTGCTGTATAAATCACTCTTTGATTTCTGCTGGATAACTAATAAAAAACTAATTCATCTCTAAATTTTTGCACAAGATTTAGTAATTTGAGGATATTGTTTATTTCTATTTATTTTCAATGATCTAAGTTTTTGCATTGCTTGTTCACTACACGCAGGTATAAATTGGTTTTAAATCTGCAACTAGTGATTTTCTATGCTTATATGAGACATATTTTAAACTATTTCTGATTTGATGAACAATGCATAATTGATGTTCTGTTTTAGGATAAACTGATTGTATTGTTTCTGACATTCTGTTAAATTATCACTACAAGCAATAAGAATACTATTTGCCTCGATTTTCATTTCTCTCTGTAAAATTAGCTAGTCAAAATTTAGCGCCTTCATTTTCTACTACAATTCATAAAACTCAAAACATCTTTTTTGCCTTCTAAATCAACTCCTAAAGCTATATAAACTGATTTATTAATAATCCGTTTATTTGTTTGTAATTTTTAACTACTATACAATCAAAATAAACAATCGGATAAACACTATCTAATGGTCGATTTTACAAAGTGCTTTTACATCACTAATAACATCATCAGTAATTTGACTAATAACACTTTCACTAATATCTGCAAATTCATGATATAACTCTTGCAATTGCATTCTAATATCTGATAAAGTCATCTTTGGCCATAATGAAAGAACTTGTTGATCAAACCCACCAAATCTTTCTCTCTTTGTCTTTTTGTAACTATTACAGGAGTAAAATCACTATTGTGATCCCTGGTACATCAATTTAATTTTACTCTGTTGAGTTATTAATTTTTTGAAGTTGTACCATTACGAATATTATCACTATTACTACGTTGATTTCTTTCATGTCCTAAATAATTTTGCATTTCAGAATTCAACATCTTTTCTACTAATCTTTTTGTTAATTCTTTATATAATCCTCCCTCTTTAAAAACTGTTGTTAAATCTTCAGTATTTTCTAATAATAAATCTACTGCTTTTGATATTGGATCATTATTATTAAAGTTATCTTTTTTAGCCATCTGTAACTCACTCTTTCTAGTCATTTAATTATATTTACTAGAACTAATTAAACATAGTTATTTTTGTAAGTCACACAGATTACTAAACATTACCTGCAATTACAATTTCTTTTATATTTAAAATCAATTTTAGGTCACCAAATTTGCTCATATACAAACGATTTAAAAATTTATATGGTTTAGTATTCACAAAATGTAAATCTTATATAACTTTAATTAGGAATTATTAATATCCATATCTTCAAGGATGATTTTTATTGGGTATATAAACTTTTTTAGTTTTTATTAAATTTTCTTTGATAATTGGTTTTAAAGCTATTTCTTTTAGTTCATACATTTGATTATTGTAACTAAGATATAAGTCATTAATAAATGATTTAAGTACAATTACATCAGTTCTAGGTTGTATATATTGAACTTTGTTATTTTTAAGGAAAATATTTTTACTATAATATGTTATAGTTGAACTAATTATCTGTTTTTCTTTAGAAAAATCTTGAAAGATAAATATTTATTTCTCTTGTGTGTTTCTTTAATCAAAGAGATTTATTATCATCATTGTGGAAAAGCAAACTGTTTATTAAAAAAGTTTATGTACGTTTTAAGAAATTGATTAGCTTCTTCTAAAGTTTTAATTTTATTAAGTCTTAGTTCGCTAATTAATCGACTTTGAAGTGTTCCAGAAGGAAGCGTTCACCTGACTTTGCTTTGTGGAATCAGTTCTAATTATTTCGTCACCCAAATCATTACAGCATTTTTTGAAATTGAGTATAATGTCATTTTCTGTGTTTATTTTACCTGCATCGATTTTTTCTTATATCCAAAACTGTTCTGTTATCAGTATAAATGCTTTTGGTATGCCATATTTAGTTAAAATTTGATAAAAGACATTATAATAACCATCTAATGTTCTCTTGATGATCAAAATCATAGCCCGACAATATTTGCTTGTAGCATCATCAATTGCAGCATGTAAAATGCTTTGGTTTTATCAATACTAAATCAATGATGATTACTTTATCCATTTGATTAATTCCCACCAAAATTTGTTCTACGATTTCTTGTTGGATGTGTTATTTATTTTTATGTTTTTTGGTGAAGTGAGTTTTCTTAATTAATATATATAAAGCATATGAAATTTTAATTTTTCTTCATTAATTAATTTCTCATGAAATGTTGAAAATTAAAATTATAATATTTGGTTTTATACAAGTTTATAATTTCATTTTAATTTTAATATTTGTTGCTTTATTAGAAATTTTATTACGTGATTTATGAATAAACCACTTTTACTCTTCTCTATTAAAAATTTGAATTAATTGATTAATTCTTCTAATATAAGTTAAGTTTACTTTTAGCTTGATGCTTAGATAATTTTTTTAATATAATGTCGTTTATAATCTTATATTTATATTTTTCTTTCATAGTCATGCTTCTTTCCATATTTATCACCAAGTATATTTAACTTCACTTTTGGGAAATTTTTACTCGATAACTAATAGGAAATTATCACTAAATAATGACATTTAAAAAACCTGAATGTATTCGAAAAACAATTGTGTTATATAATTAACACTAATTTTGACATGAAAGGATTTTTATTAATGGATAAAATTAAACAAATAGAATTATTTATTAGAAAATTAAATATTAATCAAAAAATTAAAATTATTGATCATTGCAAGAATCAATATTCGATTAGACATCTTTCTCAATATCTTCAATTAAACAGATCAACATATTACTTTTTAAAAAACAAACAAAAACCTATTAAAAAAGAAATAAATCACCTTGATCATTGTAACCATAAATATCAAAAATTATGCAAATTTTAACGGACTTCTCCCCACATGTACTTGTGGAGGAAACAATGAAATTGAATGAGTTCAACAATACTTTTCAAACAGAACAAGATTGTTTGAAATATATAGTAAGTTTGAAGGAAAATAAATGTATCAGGTGTTTGAACACTAGAATAAAGTAGACACAGAATTGTAACCTTTGTGTTAAAAATACTTTAAGGAAGGTGTTCATTTTTTTATGGCTAAATGATTATCAAAAGAAGAAAAGTTAAAAATAATAAAATAAGTAAAATTAAAACAATTGATAAACCGCATTAGAGTATGGTATTGGTCAATCATCAATAAAAGAATGAATTAAAGCATATAAATTATTAGGTGAGTAAGGTTTAGAATATGGCAATGGAATTCGTGCTAAAAACCAAAAGAACAGGTCGACCAAATCTTAAATTTTAATGACATGACAAAAACAAGAATTAATTGAATATATTGAGGCAATGAATGATATAAACATTTAGAAAATCGACAAAAAGAAGAAATATTTTGTGATTTTCTTTCTGAAGAAAAAATATCAGATGCTATTTATGTTGATTACAAATGTTTCAAAATCAGGATATTATAAGTGAATTAAGAATGGAATGAATGAATTTAATAAATGAGATACATTTTTGGTTAAATATAATTAAAAATATTTTTTATGAATTCCCAAGAAATTTATGGTTATAAAATTATAACTTATTAATCCATTAAAATTTATAATTTAAAATTAAAATTTCATGTTGTATAGATATATGAGAAATATGGTTTAAAAATAAAGTTCGTATAAAGAAATTTGATTATAGAACTAAATCAGAAGTTTAAGATATGATAATTTATTAAAACGTGATTTTTCAACCACTGATTAAATCAAAAATTAGGTACTGATATAACTTATTTATTAACTAATGGTAAAACATATTATTTATCAATTGTTAAAGATTTTTATAATAATGAAAGTATTAGATTATAAAATAGTTTCAAGTTTAGATATGACATTTGTTGTCCAAAATAATATTCAGTCCAGAGTTAATGCTCAAAAACCTAATTCATGAATTTTAATCAGATCAAGGATTTCACTATACAAATCCTTCATATAAAACTTTATGTGATGAATTAAAAATAAAAATTTCAATGTCTAGAAGAGGTAATTCTTGTGATAATGGTGCTACTGAATCTTGATTTGGAACAATGAAAACAGAATTTTTATATCAAATTCCAAGAAAAAATAGAACTATTGAATGAATACAAGACAACTTACCTAAATATATTTACTTTTATAATAACCATCGACCTCAAATAAATTGGGCAAGGGAATGAGCCCAATTGAATATCGATTGTATTTATCACAAAATTATTAAATATTTACGAGATCATAAATTTAACACTTACAAATACTATTTTATAAAATTTAATAAAAGGTTACTTTTATTGTCCACTTTTCTTGACAAGTTCATTGAACAAATTTGAATACTTCTGATTTAAGAAGAATAAGATGTTTGAAATGTCATCAAACATTTAGTATTCTTCATGGCACCATTTTTTACAAGTCACAAATACCTTTGAAATCTTGGTTTTATCTCATCTTTAGATGAATAAACACCAAACATGGAATTCCATCAACTGATGTTGCAAAAGAATTAAAATTTTGAAAACTGCTTAAAGAATGGGTCATAAAATCAGAACTTGTATTGCTAAACAAGAATCACAATTTATTGTTGAGGGCATAGTGCAAATGGATGAAATGTATCTTTCACATATGTGGTTTTAAAAAACAAGGAAGATCCTTAAGAATAAAACCTTTGATTGTTGTATTTATGAAAACAACCAATAAATTAATTGTGAAAGTATTGAAAATGCAAAAGTAAAATCTTTGCAGTTTGCAAGAAACTACATTTCTTCAAAGTGTCATGTATACTGATTTTGAAAAGGATATTGTGATTTTAAATGGTTTTCACTAAGCATGAAATGTCAATCATCAAGATACATGTTTCAAAACTGGTAAATACCAACCAAATCTGAATCAGTTTGAAAACATATAAGAAGAACATTTAAAACACATATCAAAGTTGCAAACATCATGTTCATTTATATGCAAAAGAAGCTGCATATAAATTCAATAAGATACCTAGTTTTGAAATTGTAATGCTATGTTTGATTTAAAAATGTGGGGAGAAGTCCGTAGATAGGCTTTTCTCAGCATTTATGTGATAAAATTTAAAAATAGTACATAAAGGGAGAAAAGCCATTTTTAATTGAATTTCATTCTACATGTTGTAGAATTTATGGATATTTACGAATTTTTTCAGCATTTAAAGAATGATTAAAACAAGAAAAAAACATTCACTTAAATATAGAATTATCAACAAAACAAATGCGAAAAATTATGAAAGATCACAACATCTTGTTTAAAGAAACCAAAAAATAATAATAGTAAAATAAAAGACTGTACATAAATGAATACCTACAATGGATAAAGTCAACAAAAATTATAAAATCACAACTTCTTCTAATCAAATTTGATCAATGGATAATAAACAAATCAATACTAAAGAAGGCTGATTATACCTTTGGTAATTATTGATTTTTATTCAAATAATGTTGTTAGTTATAATAATTTCCTAATAAAATCATATAAAGATTTAATAAAACCTGCTCTTGAAAAAATAAATAAACTTAAACAAATCAAGCGTTATTTTACATTCAGATAATGCTGGAATTTTATTGCCAAGACATATCCAACTGAAATCATTGACAAACAAATAATCTTAAGTAAAAAGCAACCTTATGATATTGGCGGTAATGTTCTAACAACAGAAAACTGATTCTCACATTTATCTCAAGAATGATTACCCAAAGGTTCAAACCAATATTTAACAATCAATGAAGCTATAAATGATGTAAATCAATATGTTATGTTTTATAATTATGAAAGAATACATTCTAAATTTCTAAAACCACCAATTTTACAAATTAAAATTTAGAAAAAAAGTATGAAAGTGGTCCAGTAATTAGGGCCAACCACCTGTATGAAATTTTTTAGAAACTGTTGCTAAGTATACAAAAGATGATGCTACTACTACTACTGGTGGTACTCCAATGTTAAGTATGTTAATAGTATTTATTTTGGTAGTTGGTGCTTTAAGTTTATTAATATTCATTATATATAAAGTCATAAAAAAAATTAGATCAAAGTCAAAAAATAATAAAAAAGAATTTTAAATTCAAAAAAGAAAGGATTTTTTAAATATGTTAAAAAATTTTAAAAATGTCGTTAAAGAAAAAAAATTTCATATTTTTAATACTGATTATGTAGTTACTGGTGGAACACTAATTTTTAATTTTCAAAAAAATGATAAGTCATTAGGTGATAATTTCTCATTAGATATTTTGGGTCAATCAGATCAAGGATTAGTTACATCAATTTTACCGACTGCAATATCAAATGCTAATTTTGAATCTATTCCTGGATTTGTAGCTGGGGAACCAAAATCAAAATTTCCGGTTGGTACAGACTTAACACAATATTTTAAAACTACTGAAAGTGAAGGTAAAACAGTAAAAAGTATTGCTGACCTTATTAAACAAGGTGCTTTAAAAATTAAAGTTAGTGAAGCTGCAGAAGGTACAGGAAATTTTGTTAAAGGAAATACCATAAAAGTAAAAATATCAATTGGTGATATTCAATTTGCTACTGAAGAGACTTTATTTATATCTTAATTATTAAAATTAATAAATATAACAAAGAAGAGTGAAATTTCACTCTTCTTTTTATATAGTTATATTGAATTTTATTTAAATGGAGAACTAAAAGGATTACTATTTTGTTTTCTATCTCAATGAAAACTTCCAGCATCTTGATTACTTTTATTTTTCATTTCTTCATTTCATTGTCTAACTTGTTTTTAGGGCTTCACATTGAATGTGTAGAAGGTGGAACATAATAAACAGTTCTTATGTTTTGTGATATTTTACTTTTACTTGCTTTTATTTCTTTATCATATAAAACATCACTAGAACAAATGCCAGCATTTGTTGTTCCTTTAGTCTTTGTTTCTATGGCAAATCTATTTCTTAATCTTTGATCTATTTCTAAATTAGTTATCTTATTTCTATTAGCATAGTTGTGCTTTTTTAATTGTTGTTCAGTAAGTTTCACAAATGATTCTGTAACTCCACATATTGTTTGTTCTTCTAGTACAGTTTCTTTTAATCTATTTTGTTGATTTTGCAAATGATATTTAAGTTGTTGTCTTTCTTGAGTTTTAGATTTAAATATTTTTCTTTCATCTTCCCTTTTAAATATAAAAAAACTATTTACTTTTAAAATTAAAGTAATTAGTTTAAAAAAACTTAATATTAAGTTTTTAGTATTTTATATCATAAATGAATATTTTATATGTGTAATTTACTTTTTATTTTTATAATATATTGTGTGTTTTTATTGGTATTATTTTTTTAAGAAAACTAAAAAATATTTTTATAATATAGTTTATTAAAAGGCTTTTCTCCCTTTATGTACTATTTTTAAATTTTATCACATAAATGCTGAGAAAAGCCTATCTACGGACTTCTCCCCACATTTTTAAATCAAACATAGCATTACAATTTCAAAACTAGGTATCTTATTGAATTTATATGCAGCTTCTTTTGCATATAAATGAACATGATGTTTTGCAACTTTGATATGTGTTTTAAATGTTCTTCTTATATGTTTTCAAACTGATTCAATTTGGTTGGTATTTACACCAGTTTTTGAAACATAGCTATCTTGATGATTGACTGTTTCATGCTTAGTGAAAACCGATTTAAAATCGCAATATCCTTTTCAAAAATCAGTATGTACATGACACTTTGAAGAAATGTGGTTTCTTGCAAACTGCAAAAGATTTTTACTTTTTGCATTTTTCAATACTTTCACAATTAATTTATTGGTTGTTTTTTCATAAATACCAACAATCAAGGTTTTATTCACCAAGGATCTTCCTTGTTTTTTAAAACCCATATGTGAAAGATACATTTCATCCATTTGCACTATGCCCTCAACAATAAATTGTGATTCTTGTTTGGCAATACAAGTTCTGATTTTATGACCCATTCTTCAAGCAGTTTTCAAAGTTACCCCCAATTCTTTTGCAACATCAGTTGATGGAATTCCATGTTTGGTGTTTATTCATCTAAAGATGAGATAAAACCAAGATTTCAAAGGTATTTGTGACTTGTAAAAAATGGTGCCATGAAGAATACTAAATGTTTGATGACATTTCAAACATCTTATTCTTCTTAAATCAGAAGTATTCAAATTTGTTCAATAACACCTGATACATTTATTTTCCTTCAAACTTACTATATATTTCAAACAATCTTGTTCTGTTTGAAAAGTATTGTTGAACTCATTCAATTTCATTGTTTCCTCCACAAGTACATGTGGGGAGAAGTCCGTATTAAAATACAATTCTATTTTTATGTTTAAAAATAATTTGTTTAAAATATAAAAAATATGCTACAATATACAGGCTTAATTTAATGAAAATAAGCAACACATTTGTGAATTCATTGCCTAGTGCTTTTTAATTAAAAAGTGGCCAATGTTAGAAATAAATGGAAGAAAAACAAATTAGAAGGAGACAATATGTCAGTTGTAACACGTGAACAACTCCTTGAAGCAGGAGTTCAGTTTGGTCACCAAACTAAAAGATGAGATCCAAAGATGCGTAAATATATTTTTGGTCAAAGAAATGGTATTCATATTATTGATTTACAAAAATCAATGCGTAAATTAGATGAAGCTTGTCACTTTGTTAAAGAAACTAGTGAAAATGGTGGTAAAGTTTTATTTGTAGGTACAAAAAAACAAGCCAAAGAAGCTGTGCAAGAACTTGCAATTAGTTGTAATTCACCTTATGTAACAGAACGTTGATTAGGTGGTAATTTAACTAATTTTAAAACTATTAAATCAAGTATTAAAAAGTTAATTGATATTGAAAATAAAGAAAAAAGTGGAGAAATTAAACTTTTAACAAAAAAAGAGCAAATGTTAGTAATTAAAGAAAAAGCACGTTTAGAACGTAACCTTGGTGGTATTAGAAATATGTATAAATTACCAGAAGCTATTTTTGTTACTGATACTATTACTAATAAAATTGCTGTCGAAGAAGCAGTTAAACTTGGTATCAAAATTATTGCGATTTGTGATAGTAATTCAAATCCAGATAATATTGATTATATTATTCCTGGTAATGATGATGCTACAAAATCAATTACTTTAATTACAAAGAAAATTGCTGAAGCTATTATTGAAGGACAAAGTGTAAAACCAGTTATTGATAAAAAAGAAATAGTAGTAGAAGAAACTATTAGTCTTGATGAAAATAAAACTGAAAATGTAATTGAAAAAAATAAAGAATAAAGGAGAATAGTTTATATGTCAGAAGTTAAAGTAGATGTTAAATTATTGAAAAAATTAAGAGATACAACCGATTTACCAATTACTGATTGTAAAGAAGCTTTGATGGAAAAAAATAATATTTTTGAAGCAGCACTTTCCCTATTAAAAATTAAAGGTTTAGCAAAAGCAGAGAAAAAAAGTATTAATAAAGCTACTGAAGGGGTTACTAAAGTTGTTATTAGTGGTAATAATGCAATTATTGGTGAATTAAATTGTCAAACTGAACAAGTTGCTGATTTAGAAGATTTTAATGATTTATTTACTAAAATTTTAGAAACAATTTTAAAACATCAACCTAAAACTATTGAAGAAGCTTTAATGTTAAAAGCTGATGGAAGTAGTGAAAGTTTAAATGATGAGATAAGATTTGCTATCGCTAAATTAGGTGAAAATATTGTTTTAAATCGTTTTCAATATTTAAGTAAAAATAGTGATGAAGTTTTTGGTTCATATGTCCATGGTGGTGGTAAATATAGTGGTTTAGTTATTATCAAAGGTGTTGATAAGGAAAGTGATATTCCAAATAATGTTGCTATGCAATTAGTATCAGCAGATGCTAAATACATTGATATTGATCACATACCTGCAACAGTTCGTGATAAAGAATTATCAATTATTAGTGAAAAAACAAAAGAAGAAGAAAAATTGAAAGCAAAAAAACGTCCTGATAATATTCTTGAAAATATTATAAGAGGTCGTTTTGAAAAAGTATTATCTGAATTAACTATTGTTGATCAACTTTATATTAAAGATAATACAATTAAGGTTAAAGAGTATTTAACTAAAAATCATGCTACAATTATAGCTATGATACGTTATCAATTAGGTGAAAAAATTGATAGTTCTGCCAAATAAACATTTAGGAGGTAAATAAAGTGAATTTTCAAATTATATATTATATTGCATTAGTAATGTTTATATTATTATTAGTTATTCTTGGTTGAGGATGATATAGTTTTAATAAACCAAAAACAACTATTAAATTTTTGAATTTAAAATTATTAGTAGCAACATTAATAGTTGGTGTAATTGGTTTAGTTATCTCGATTGTTCCAATTGGAATGCAAGTTTGAACATTTGAACCAGAATATATTAAATCTGATCCTGCTTTTTTAACTTTATTAATAGTAGAATATATATTTTTAGTTATCATGTTAGGATTAGCATATATTTTTAGTTTTGATTTTGGTATCGCAGTTGATGAACATAATATTTATTTCTTTGGACAAAGCGTTAATACTAGTAAAATTGTTGCATTGGAACAAAAGAAAAATGTTTTAAAAATTGTTTATGAACAGGGTATTAAAAAAATTAAAAAACGTTTAACAATTATTACTCCACAAGCACAACTTTTTGTTAAAGATCATTTAGCACAAAAAGTTATTGCTAACGTTGAATTAGAAACTGTTGCTGAAAGCGCAAATAATGATTCATTATCTAGTGATAACAGTAAATAAATAAGAAGCCACAAAGCAATCTGTGGCTTCTTAGAACCTGTTTGGAATCTTTTATAAAATAACGTAAAATGACTATATATTTTAAGATAAGGGGTATATATGCATAAAAATTATCCAAGTCATGTTACTAAAGAACAATTTGAGAACATAAGATCAATTTTAGAAAATAGCAAAAAGAAAACAAAACCAAGAAATTTAGATTTATATGAAGTATTTTGTGCAGTTTTATATGTATTAAAAAGTGGATGTCAATGAAGAATGTTACCAAAAAATTTTCCAAAATGACAAACTGTATATTATTATTTTCAAATTTGAAGTAAAAATAGTGATAAAGAACCTAGCACTTGACAAGTAATTTTAAAAAAAATTAGTTAGAAAAGTTCGTATCAATAATGGTAGAAAAGAACAAACTAGTTTTTGTATAATTGATTCACAAAGTGTTAAGAACACAGATACTGCTAAAAATAAAGGTTATGATGCTGGTAAAAAAATTTCAGGAATAAAGCGTCATATTGCTGTTGATTCTCAAGGCTTACCACATGCAATTTACATAACCACAGCAGAAAAAACAGATCGTAACAGTGCTATAATAATGATTGAAAATGAAAAAGAAAATTTATCTAAAGTTCAAAAAATACTAGTAGATGCTGGTTATACTGGTGAAAAATTTGCTTTTAAAATCAAAACAATCATAAATGCAAATGTTGAAGTTATCAAACGTAATGAATTACATTCTTTTGTATTATTGCCAAAAAGATGAGTTGTAGAACGAAGTTTTGCATGATTAGAAAAATGCAGAAGATTATGAAAAAATTGTGAAAGAAAATTAAATACTAGCTTACAAATGGTTGTTCTTTCCTTTATTTCAATTTTATTAAAAAGATCCTAAACAGGTTCTTATAATATTAAATTTAAGGAGGATGATCAAAAATGGAACAATTTAAATATAAACGAATATTATTAAAAATTAGTGGTGAAGCTTTAGGTGATGGTAGTAATGAATTATATAATAATGAAAGTATTGATAATGTTTGTCAACAAATTCAAACCCTAGTTAAGGCAAAAGTAGAAGTTGGTTTAGTAATTGGCGGTGGTAATATTTGACGTGGTGCTAAACAAGGAGAAAAGATTGGTTTAAAAAGAATTAATGCTGATTATATGGGAATGTTAGCGACTATTATGAATGCTTTGGTAATTGAATCAAAGTTAAAAGCGCTTAACGTAAAAGTTATTGTGCAAACATCATTAGAGATTAATCAAGTTGCTGAACCTTTTTATTACAAAAAAGCTATTAGTAGTTTTGAAAAAGGCTATGTTTGTATTTTTGCTGGTGGTACTGGTTCACCATACTTTACAACGGATACTGCAGCAGCACTTCGTGCTACTGAAATTAATGCGGATATATTATTAATGGCAAAAAATGGCGTTGATGGTGTTTATGATAAAGATCCAAACATTAACAAAAATGCTATTCGTTATTCACATTTATCATATCAAGATATTACTAATAAACAATTAAAAGTAATGGATTTAACTGCTTCAACGATGTGCATGGAAGCTAACTTGAAAATTATGGTATTTGATATTAAGGTTGAAAACAATATCATTAAAGCAGTACAAAATAAAGCAATTGCAACTATTATTAGCAATCAAAATTAACAAATTAAAGGAGAGAAGATAATATGAAACTATTAGATTTTATTTTATCTATTTTACAAAAAAGCAAAACACCAATCAGAATTTTATTTCCAGAAGGAGATAATGAAAAAGTACAGGCAGTAGCTTTAAAAATTATTAATGATAATTCACCTGTTAAAAATTTTATTACACCAGTTTTATTATTTAATAATGATAAAGAAATTCCTAGTAATATTAAAAATTCTAATATTAAAACATTATCTATTGAAGAAAATCAAGTAACAAATTTTACTAATCAATTATATGAATTAAGAAAAGCAAAGGGTTTAACTTTAGCAGCAGCTAATAAATTGGTATTAAGTCGTAATTACTATGGAATGATGTTATTAAATAATAAAGAGGTTAATGGTTTTGTTGGTGGTATTACTTTTACTACTGCTGATATTTTACGTCCAGCTTTGCAAATTATTGGACCAAAAGCAGGTACTAAAACTGTTTCAAGTACATTTATTATGAATAAAAATGAAGAAATATTTTTATTTAGTGATGGTTCAATTAATTTAAATCCAACAGCTGAACAATTAGCAGATATTGCAAAATCTACAATTCACTTTGGTGAACTTTTAGAATTTAATCCAATTAAATTAGCAATGTTATCTTATTCTACTAATACTAGTGGTAGTGGTGAAAGTGTTGATAAAGTACGTAATGCTACTAACTTTGTTCAACAATTAAAATTAAAAAACGTGCAAGTAGCAGGACCAATTCAATTTGATGCTGCTTGAGATCAAGAAGTGCGAAATAAAAAATTCCCAGAATTAACAATTAAAAATCATTGTAATGCATTTATTTTCCCAACTTTAGATGCTGCTAATATTGGTTATAAAATTGCCCAAAGATTAGGTGATTATAAAGCTATTGGTCCTATTGTTTTGGGTTTAAATCAGCCAGTTAATGATCTTTCTCGTGGTGCTACTATTGATGACATTTATTACACAGCATTGATCACTGCTATTCAAACATTAATTAAAAATTAATAAGGAGATAAAACAAATATGTCAGAACAAAATAAAATTTTAGTTATTAATGCCGGAAGTAGTTCTATTAAATTTCAACTTTTTAATGCTATTAATAATGATAAACAACCTCATTTTACTATTCTTTGTAAAGGCTTAGTTGAAAGGATAGCTATTAAAAATAGTAATTTTATTATTGAAATTGCTAATGGTGATAACTTTATTAAACATGAAGTAACAAAAGATATTGCTGATCATGTTATAGGAGCGCAAACAGTAATTGATGCATTAATTGAGTATAAGGTCATTAATAATTTTGATGATATTAAACGAATTGGTCATCGTATGGTTCACGGTGGTCAAAAATTTAATAACTCAATTGTTATTGATGAGAAAGTCATTGCTGGTATCAAAGCATGTATTCCTTTAGCACCATTACATAATCCACCAGCTTTAAAAGGATTATCATCTTTTCAAAAATTAGTTCCACATGCTAAACATGTGGCAGTATTTGATACTTCATTTCATAGTACTATTCCTGAAGAAAAATATCTTTACTCAGTTCCATATGATTGATATAAAACATATGAGGTAAGAAGATATGGATTTCATGGTACTAGTTATCGTTATATTTTAGATAAATTAACTAATATTTTAAATAAACCAAAAGATAAGATTAATGCTATTATTTGTCATTTAGGTAATGGTGCTAGTATTTGTGCTATTAAAAATGGTAAAAGTTTTAATACTAGCATGGGATTAACACCGTTAGATGGTTTAATTATGGGTTCTAGAAGTGGTATCATTGACCCTTCTATTCATGGTTATATGTGTAATGTTAAAGCAGAAGCAACTATTGAAACCGTTACTAATGATTTAAATAAAAGTTCGGGTTTATTAGGAATTAGTGGACATTCTTCTGATTTACGTGATGTTCTTGCAAGTAGTAATGATAAAAACCATAAGTATCATTTACAATCACAATTAGCAATAAAAATGTTTGTGCAAAGAATTGCTAATTATATTGTTCAATATGGTAATGATTTAGATAGTAATATTGATGCATTAGTATTTACTGCAGGTATTGGTGAAAATTCTGCAATTATTCGTCAATTAGTTATTGAGGAAATTAAAGTGTTTACTTTAAAATTAGTAACTAATAAAAATAATGATAAGTATAATGATTACTTAGAAATTAGTGATAAACAATCAGAAGTTCCTATTTTTAAAATTAGAACAAATGAAGAATTAATGATTTGTCAAGATACATATAATTTATTAAAAAATATTTAAAAAATAAAAAAATATATTAAGGTTTTTTATTTTGATATATAATGTTTAAATTAAGTGAAAATACTTAATAATTATCAAATTTTAATTAAAAATAAATACTTTAAAGATTCAAGGAGAAAAAAGTATGGAATTTAAATACATTAAAGAAAAAAATAATCATAAAATTAGTGAGGAAAATCAATATAAAAATTTTGATAAAATATGATAAATGAAATTAATAAATTAACTAAGAAGTCATCATCAAGTCGTAGTAGGGTTACTTGTCGTGATTGAAAAGAAGAAAGTAATAAAGATAATTATCATGATGGAAATTGACCAATTGCAATTTTAGGTTTTTAAAATGAATGGTATATTGTCTACCGAAAGAAAGAGTTGTAACTATTAAATAAAAAGTGATAAAATAATATATATTTGTATTTGTGATTACACAATAAAAGAAATTGAAAAAAAAGTAATAAGTAAGAGAGGATTTTAGCATGGAAAGAAAACAAAAGATAGTTGTTATAGGTGTTAATCATGCCGGAACAACAGCACTAAAGGCAATTATGAGGTCTAATCCAAATAGTGAAGTAGTAGCATATGATCGTAATGATAATATTTCATTTTTAGGATGTGGAATTGCGCTTTGAGTTGGTAAAGAATTTACTGATCCAAAAGGATTATTTTATGCCACAATTGAAAAGTTAAGAGCATTAGGTGTTAAAATTAAAGAAAAACATGAAATGATTAAATATGATAGTAAAGCCAAAATTGTTACTATTAAAAATTTAGATACTAATGAAGTATTTACTGAAAGTTATGATAAGTTAGTATTAGGAATTGGTTCATGACCAGTCTTAAATCCAGGTGGTAAAGAAATTCCTGGTTTAATTGCTCATAAAGATGGCGTAGTTGTTAAAGATACTTTAAATGGTGTTAAATTAACAAATGGCATTCATTTATCAAAACTATATCAACATGCTCAAGAAATTATTTCTGATTTGAGTAAACCAGAAGTAAAAAAAGTAGTAGTAATTGGTGCAGGTTATATTGGTATTGAATTAGTAGAAGCTTTTTATAAAGATAAAAAAGAAGTTACTTTAATTGATTTTGAAAATCGTATTATGCCTCGTTATTATGATGAAGAATTTACAAATGATGTTGAAGCAGATATGAAAAAAGTAGGAGTAAAATTACAATTAGGAGAAACTTTACAAGAATTTATTATTAAAGATGATAAAGTGAGTGAAGTAAAAACTAATAAAGGAACATATAAAGCTGATTTAGTAATTATGGCTGTTGGTTTCTTACCAAATACTGCTATCTTGAAAGATGAGAATGGTAAAGTTCAACTTAACTTAGATCCTCGTGGTGCAATTGAAGTTAATGAATATTTTCAAACTTCAGATCCTAATGTTTATGCAATTGGTGATTGTATTAATATTCGTTCAAATGCTTGAAATAAAAATGTTAATATTGCCTTAGCAACTAATGCTGTACGTAGTGGTTTAATTGCTGGATTAAATGTTGCAAAAACAGATCCTAAAACAAGAATCGCCTTTCCTGGTGTTCAAGGAACAAATGCAATTGCTGTTTTTGGTTGAAAACTGTGTGCTACTGGTTTATCAGAAGTTTCTGCAAAAGCAATTTTAGGATCTAATAATGTAGAAGCATATTTTTATCAAGATACAGTGTTTCCACCTTTTATGAGTGAAAATCATGAAGTAAAAATTAAAATTATATGAGAAAAGAGTTCTCGTCGTATTGTTGGAGCTGAAATTGGTTCAACTCATGATCATACAGAAACAATTGCAATGTTTTCATTAGCAATATTGAAAAAGGTTACTATTGATGAAATTTCATTAATTGATATGTATTTCTTACCACACTTTAATAAGCCTTATAACTTTGTTACTGCGGCAGCACTTTTAGCAACAGGAATTTTAACAAAAGAAGATGTTACATATCCAGATCCATATTTAAAAGGTAAGAAAAAATAGATTGCCTTATCAAATTAATTTTGAGAGGAATAAAATATAATGGTTAGTAATGAAAAATATTTAAAACTTAGAGCAAGAATGACTTTACCAGTTAAAGAAAGTAAATATAAAATTGCTTGATGATTAAAAATTATTTTGATATTTACTTTTCCGTTATGGATTATTCCTTTTTTAATTACTAATTTTTTTATTGGTTTGATGATGCGAAATGTTATGGAAAATTTTCAACGAATTGGACGAAGTACTAATCCAAATTTTGCTAAAATTGATCTCAATACTTTGAGTTTTTATAATCGAGATATGGAATTACAAAA
>NZ_JALMUW010000159.1:0-683 GCF_023846195.1 Spiroplasma endosymbiont of Lariophagus distinguendus | reverse complement strand
GAAATGGTAATTTTGAAAAGAATTTATTTATCTAGTAATTCATCTTCCTACTTTTTTGGGAACCTCCCAGAAATATATAAAAAGGAGTTATATATAAAATGATTGATAAAGACTTAATGATTAAAAAATTAAAATTACAAATAAAAGATAATGAAGAAATTGCAATTGCTTTGGAATTAGCAATTGAAAAAGAAAAAAATAAAAAAAGACCAGATGAAAATTTTATTACGAATACAATCAACATATTAATTTGTAATGAAGCTGAAATTCATGTTTATAAAGATTTAATTAAAAGAATTAAAAAAGGAGAATTTACTAAAAAAACAAGTAAAGTTGAATTAAATATAAAAAACACCTAGTTAGAAATAACTAGGAGAAGTCGAGAGATATACTCTCTTGCACAGCATTATCTGTACTAAACATTAATATTATACGATAAAAAAATGAATATGTCAAATATCTAGAAAGTAATGAAAAAAATGAAAACAAAATGAAGACAATTACAAAAAGGAACTGGCATAAAAGTAACAATTACTGGAGATATTGATGAATTTGGTAAGCAAAAGTATCGTCCAGCAATAGTGATTAAGTCTTATCCAAGTCATGTAAAAGTACAACTTCTTAGTACAAAAAAAGGTATCGATACTTATTACAAATGTTTGATTGGTAATAAAGTATCTTAT
>NZ_JALMUW010000158.1:0-716 GCF_023846195.1 Spiroplasma endosymbiont of Lariophagus distinguendus | reverse complement strand
TTTATAAAAACTGATAAAGATAAAAATACTTATGTCGCAACTAATAATAATATTTATAAATGTCTTGCAACTCAAACATATTTTCAACAAATGATAATACCTAAAGAATTAGAAAATATTAGATTTTTAAAAATTAATGAGAGAGACGGAAATGTTTTTATAATAGCTAATAATAATATTTATAAATGTTTAGCGGGAGAATGAGAATTTAAAAAAATGACATTACCAACTAATATTAATTTTCTGAGTCACATAAGTATTGATAAATATGGAAATATTTATATCACTGCTAATAATACTCTTCATGTTCCTTTTGCGAATAGTATTTATAAGTGTTTAGAAAATGACGACGAATTTAAACAATTAAATATAGATACAAATAAAGAAACACTACAAATTTCTCTTTTAACAACTGGTAAAGACGGACAGATTTATATAATTGCAAATAATAGTATTTATAAATGTTCAGCAGAACAAACAGAATTTATAATAATAAGTGAACATTGAGGACTACCTGTTAATGCTATTTTAGTAACAGATGAAAATGGAACTATCTATATTGCAGATAATAATAATATTTATAAGTATTCAGTAAAACAAAAAGACTTTAAGAAAATAAATAATTCATCAATAGATGGAATAATCAAAAAAATAATAATAAATAATAAAAATATTTATATAATAACTAATAATAACTCTGTAATAAATAAAGTTGG
>NZ_JALMUW010000157.1:0-740 GCF_023846195.1 Spiroplasma endosymbiont of Lariophagus distinguendus | reverse complement strand
AAATAAAGTTAATGAAGCAGAAAATAAGTTAAATAAACTTAATCAAGAAATTAAAGAAAAAGAAATGATTAATATATTTAAAAAATATCAAGTTAAAACTGAATTTTATGATTATTTAAAATTTAAAACTAATAATTTAGAAAATTCAAAAATTGAAGAAACTATTAAAAAAATGATTAAAGAACAACCAGTATTTAAAGAAACAATTAATACAGGTGGCAAACCACAAACAATAATAACAAATCAACCAAATTCAATAAAAAGTACATTATTGGATTATAAAAAAAATAATAATTTATAACAGAAAGGAAATCAAAAAATGGCAATACAATTCAATAAAAATTTAGATAATACCGAAAAATTAGTAGAAGCACCAGAGTTTATAGAATTTTATAAACAATCAAATTCACCATGAGCAAGTTTTTTTCCTATCGAAATGGTTAATTCAACAAAAATTGAATTTATAGTTAAAAAACCAAAAAATTCAGAAATTAAAGTATTAAAATGAAATGATAAAAGCAAAGGATTAGATGTTAGTTATGCTGAAACTATTAAAATTTTAAAAGAAATTAAAGAAGAAGCAGTTGCGGGTGAAATAATTGCTAATGTTGATTTAAATGCTGAAAATGGACAAAATTTATTAAATACAATGCAATATGAAGTTGCTAATGATTTAGCAGATTATTTAGCAAATAATGATACAAATGTAATTGCAAAATATGCAACTAAAGTAGATATTA
>NZ_JALMUW010000156.1:0-756 GCF_023846195.1 Spiroplasma endosymbiont of Lariophagus distinguendus | reverse complement strand
GGATTTTGAGCATTAAATTTTTCTAAATCCAAATTCGTATTTAAAATAATTTTGCTATATTTTCGTCCAACTTTTATCAATTCATAAGTAAAAATAATATCAGTATTTTCTAAGTCTTTTTTCACTGGTTCTAAAATTCTTGTTTTTAACATATTTATCTGTTTAAAATAACTACTTTTTAAACTTAAATTTAAAATTTTTGACAATTTTTCAAAATCTCATTCATGAACATAAATTGGTGTTTTTTTGTTTTAGCATTCATATATAAATAACTACGTAAATATTCATATAAACGCATTGAATATTTAGTAGTAACTTCTTTTGTATAAGGCAAAAAAATATTTATATAATCTCTTTTTAAATCAATACAATGTTTTTTAAAAATATTTGTATTAGGTTCTACATATATTATGCCATTATGATAGCCACCAGAATTAAACAAATTAATTAAATCATATTTATTATTTGCTTCATCTAAAAACTCAAATTTTAAACTTGTTAATTCATCTATTTCTTTTTTTAAAACAGTAGTTTCTTTTTCTTTATAAATTATAGAATTATATAAAGCATTTTGATTTATAGAAAAATATTTACAAAAATCAGAAGCAAAAAAATGTATTTTATTTTTATTACCTTTTATATCATTTAAATTTTGTTCTTGTACAGTTTTTATTAAAAAGTTAAATAATCTTTGAGTCATAATTCCAGCACTTTGATTAGTAACTGCACGAACAATAACATTGTCAATATCGAGTG
>NZ_JALMUW010000155.1:0-762 GCF_023846195.1 Spiroplasma endosymbiont of Lariophagus distinguendus | reverse complement strand
ATTCCAAACAGGTTCTAAGAAAAATTACTATTGGTCATTGATAAAGTATTACTTATTGCAAGTAGTAATAATATTTTTTTCATATCTTTTCCGCTCCATATTAATTATAAACTTGCACTTATTGCTGGATTTAATACTAATGGTGGTTCTACTTCATTATTATTTATTGAATTTATTTGTGTTTGTGATAGTAAAGGTGTTGTTTCATCAATTTCTCTAGTATTTGTTTGTCTTCTATTTTCATAAAGTGTTTTTACATATTCAACAGTTTTTACACTAACAGTTGAAGTTATTGCCATTGTTACTGCTGAAATTAAACCTCATATTAAAACACCTTTAACTGTAGAACGATATGGATTAAAATCATTGTTTATATAATTATCAATAAAATCATATTCCATAATATCTAATCATTCAGCAATCATTGTTGGGATTGAATATCATCCAGCAATATTTCCTATAACTTCACCGAAAATGGTTGAACTTAGTATAATTTTATTTTGTATTTTCATTTTTCTTTTTATCTCCTTTTTAAAATATAAAAAACCATTTACTTTTAAACTAAAGTAATGGTTAAAATTTAAAACTTATATTAAGTTTACAATTAAGTACTATATCAGAAAAAATAAAAGATATAAGAAATTAGATATATGTGTAATAAATTAATAAAATTGATAAATTTGGTTTATATTCTTTTACTGTATGTTGTATATTTTGTAAATTATCTATTTTTTCATCATTTGCCTTATTTTTTATATGATT
>NZ_JALMUW010000154.1:0-768 GCF_023846195.1 Spiroplasma endosymbiont of Lariophagus distinguendus | reverse complement strand
AATAATGATTTTAATAATGCTTATGCAGTGCCAACAATAGTTGCTGGTGCTTCTGAAATTATTCATAATTTACTACCTATGGAAACTACTAATCATATTGAAGAAATGCAAGAAACAGCATTTAATGATGAAACTGCAAGATTAATTAATGATAATAGATTTTCAATTAATAGTGAAACAACCAGTCAATATGGTAGTGATAATATGAGCGAAGTACCATTAAATAATGATAATGCTTCACTAAATTGAGATTATAATCACATGAGTTTATAAAGGAGGTGAAAAGTAATGAATAAAGAAAAAATTATTGAATATTACACTGAAATAATAAAGGATGCAAATAAAGAGGCAGAACATTTACAAAAAAAAATAGATGAATTAATAGTATCTGTACTTTGTTACCATAGAATGGTAGAAAAAATTAAAAATGGAGAATTTGATGAATAATCAAAAATAAACAATAAATAGTTGAAAGGAAAATTTGAAATGAAAGAATTTTTACATGAATTAATAATTATTGGAACAAGTGTTGGAACATTAATTTGCAGAGAAATTATTGTTTTATTAAAAAGATTTATCACAACTCCAAAACATGTTAGAGCAAATAACAAAATTATTAAACATCAAAAAAAATTAGCAAAGTTAAATGAAAAAATTAATAAAGAAAATAAATAATAAAGTGGTGATGTAAATGTTAGAAAATGAAAATAATGTTCAACAAACAACTGAACCTTTAACTGAAAATAATGCTTCTTCACAAGAAATAGA
>NZ_JALMUW010000153.1:0-778 GCF_023846195.1 Spiroplasma endosymbiont of Lariophagus distinguendus | reverse complement strand
CAAATCAAAAGTAAACAGTGAAGCTTCAACAAGTAAAAGTCAAAATTCTAGTAGTAAATCACAAAAAATGTAAATATAATAAATACTTCAAAACTGCACAATTGTGCAGTTTACTTAACAATTTTATGTTTTCTTTTGTAATTTAAATAAAAATAAATGCAAAAATTCCAAATAACCTTTAAAACTTTAGTTCCAAATTTTTATTTGCGAACTTTTTTTATTTTTTAAAAAAGATTGTTTAATTTATAAAATTTGTTAAAAAATAAGCATAAACTAAATATAGTTTTTATATATTACTTATTTGATTTAATTTTAATGTAAATAAGTTTAAAAGAGGTGTTAATATGAAAAACATTTATGAATATGATATTCATAAAAATGAAATAACAAATGATAGTAAATTATTACCAACTGACAAAGAAAGTCAAAATTATGATTGATTATGAGCAAATAATAATAAATATGAAAATATAGAAATAAATCCAAAAAAAGTTGGAAAATGAATGTTGTTTCCTAATGACAAAGAAGTAAATAATATTTGAAATAAAATTAAAAAAAATATTCAAAATGGTAAACTTTGACATTCAAAAGTTTCTACAAATAATAAAAATAAATCAAATAGTTATGCCATTATGATTTATACAAAAGATTATACAGATATTAACGATGTAGTTAATGTATTAAAAATTTTAAAAGATGAAACTATTATAAAACAAAATCAAATTATTCGTTATAAAACAGATGAACAAACAAGAATGGGCATTTATTCTGGTGGAAA
>NZ_JALMUW010000152.1:0-786 GCF_023846195.1 Spiroplasma endosymbiont of Lariophagus distinguendus | reverse complement strand
CCTTGGGTCTTTTAAATATTGACCATAATAAGCACTAACTCCAACCATAGCACTTAATGGACTTAATCCAGTTCTTAAAATTTTAGTTAAAGTATAATTACTAGTTTGTTCTAACTCATTAGGCATAAATAAAACTCCTTACTTTATATACTAATAAGGAGCTTGTATATGAATTATAATCTAATCCATTGGGGCTTAACGAAAAATATATAATCCATATATAAGCCCCTTATTTAATTTTTAATTTATACATTATTATTTTCATTCAGTAATATCTACAATAGTACCGGATAAATCTAATTTTAAATCATAATAATTACCAACTTTAAAACTAAGTTTATGCAAATATTGTGTAAAATCATTAACTACTAACGGGTTATATCATTTATCCCGTACTTTACCGGTAGGTATATTAGTTTGTTTATTAATTTCTAAAAAAGTTAAAACATCAAATTTCAAATTTTGACCTTGATTATTTTTATCTGGTATCATTCTATTTTTATCAATATTAACCAATTGAACTTTAAACATAAAAATTGCCAACTTCTTTCTATATAAAATATAAATTGAATTGGCAAACAATTAATAATTAAATTAAAAATACATAACTATAAAATTAATCTATTAAAAAAGTTCTTAATATTAATATTTAACTATTTCCTGTCAGAAATTGTAAACCAATTCAAATAAGTTAAACATTAACTCAAAAACTAATTTCAAATTAATATAAACTTATGAATAAATATTAACATATTTAATAAAAATTTCAATAAATATAAACATAAT
>NZ_JALMUW010000151.1:0-796 GCF_023846195.1 Spiroplasma endosymbiont of Lariophagus distinguendus | reverse complement strand
ATTCATAATTATTCTCCTCTTAATGTATTTTTGATTTGTTATTAACAATTATTTTTTGTTCTTTTTGTAAATTTATTAAAACTTTATAAAAATTATTAACTAATTTGTATCATTTTTGACTACTAGCTTTTATATCTTTTAATTCTTCTTCTAAATCACCAAGAATGAAACCATTTATATCAAAATCTATGTCTGGATATTCATGATAAAAACTGGCTTCAGGAGTAATTCTAAAACCAAGACCAATAACATTTTCTGATTTATCTAAATAAACATCATATATTTGAATTCAAATATTTTGTTTAATTTCTTTAAATCTTTTAAATAATTCTAATTGATTTTGTTTTCATTTAATTTTTTTAAATTTACCAGCACGTTTGACTTCTTTATTATCAATATAAAGATTAAACTCTTCATTTTCTGGTTCAAAAAATACTTCTGCTGCCATTTTTTCTTTAACTCCTTTTTAAACTCTTGTTCACAAATCACGGTCTCATTGATTTTTTTCTTTTCTTGACAATTTTGTGTTTTCTTTTTTTCTAATTAAAATTTGCGCTTTATTTTTTTGATAATTTGTTAACTTTTGTTCCATAATTTCTCCTTTTTAGGTATATGCCTTTATTTGGCTCATATTTGCCATTTTTAGCGATGTTTAAAAATGCGAATGGTTTTATATTCATATTCTTAATTCAACGCTTTATATTTGTTAAACACTATATTATTATATAATCAAAAATCATTTTTTGTTATTCAAAATAGCTTTAAAGAAAATAAGAAAAATATCATAACTTCAAAT
>NZ_JALMUW010000150.1:0-801 GCF_023846195.1 Spiroplasma endosymbiont of Lariophagus distinguendus | reverse complement strand
AAAGGCAATATGGAGGTAATGAAAATCTTTGGTTTTACCAATATTGATTGTGTAAATGTGATTGATTTTGCTTTAGGTGCTGAATTTGTTTCTATTGGAGAAAATATGACTTTTTCTTTTAAGATTGAGACAAAAAAAGCAATCAAGGTACGATTAGAATATGGTATTGATTATGTGAAAGCGAGTGGTAAACGGAATCGTAAAATATTCCAAATATCAGAGATATATTTAAAGGAAAATATGAAGAAATTTTACGCAAAAAAACATTATTTTGCAGATATAAGTACAAGGAAACATTACCCAGGAATTCATTCAATTACACTTATTGTGAATGGTACTGATTGAGATACATTAGATTTTAAGATATTGGCTATTAGATAGTGTAACTAATTATTTGATTAACCTAAATATCGATTTTATTAGATTACAAAATTGGAAAATTAAAAGATTTGTTTTTTATTTTAAAAGATTTAATATATATTGTATAGTGTAAAAAACTATTATTAGTATCAAAAAGGGGGTCTTTATGAAAAAAATAATAAAAACATTAAGTGTTTTAACACTTGCAACAACCACAGGAAATTTAACTAATTTATTAAACAGAATTGAGGAAAAAACTAATATTACAACTAATTATATGCAAAATAAAAAACGTTTAGAAAATAAACATAGTGCAATTAACTTAGCAGATATAATAGTAAATAATAATTTAGGACTTATTAATAGTGGTAAGGATTTAGCACCATCTAAAATGAGTTTACTAATAGGTATTATTGAAGCAAATCATGCAATTAAATCAGG
>NZ_JALMUW010000015.1:0-19396 GCF_023846195.1 Spiroplasma endosymbiont of Lariophagus distinguendus | reverse complement strand
CATTATCATATTTTTTTGTTACTATTAATATAAATGAAAATTATTAATAATTAGACATTTGAAATTAATAGTAATTAAAGTGATAACATTTATAAGTTAAAAAACTAAACTTTAAGTGAGGACACAATTGTATATTTCAATTTTATTAAGTGATATTATTAATTATAAAAATTAAAGAAGGAGAAAAAAATGTTAAAAGCAGGAAGTATATTAATATTTATTGTTTTTATTTTAGAATCAATATTTATAATTCCTTTATTATGAACAATACCCGGTTTTATTTTATACAAAAAAGTAAGTAAAGGTGAAGCGACTACTGATCAAAAAATTGCTTTAGCAATATTAGGAATTATCTTTGGTGCTGCATTAGGTATTATTGGTGGTATTTTTATATTAGTTGATTTAAACAATGATGAAAATAAAATCCAAAGATATTAATAAAAAACATCATTAATTAATGATGTTTTTTATTTTTTTAAATAGTTTTCCATTGGTTTTAATAAAAATTATTATATAATTTTTATAGTTTGATTTAAAAACAACTTAAAATTATTAACTAGGAGGAAAACAAATATGGA
This sequence comes from Spiroplasma endosymbiont of Lariophagus distinguendus, assembly GCF_023846195.1. Lineage (NCBI taxonomy): Bacteria > Bacillati > Mycoplasmatota > Mollicutes > Entomoplasmatales > Spiroplasmataceae > Spiroplasma > Spiroplasma endosymbiont of Lariophagus distinguendus. The sequence continues at coordinate 18,818 of NZ_JALMUW010000015.1, read as the reverse complement.
AGTTATTATTTTAGAAGCCACAAATCTGATGAATGAAATAATTTTACGTTATAAAAATGAAATTAACAAAATTCGCACCGGAAGAGCTAATCCTAATATCTTAGAAGGAATTAATGTTAGATGTTATGGTGGTGTTGATAGTTTAAGTAATATTGCCCAAGTTAAAGTAGCAGAAGCACATCAATTATTAATTAAACCATATGATCGTAGTTTAATTAAAGACATTACAGAAGCTGTTACAAAAGCTGATTTGAAATTACAAATTAAAAGCGAAGCAGAGAATATACGTTTAATTTTCCCACAATTAACAGAAGACGTTCGTAAAACTTTAGTTAAAGATTTGAGTAAAAAAACTGAAGAATATAAAGTTAAAATCCGTAATTGTCGACGTGATGCTGTTCAAAATCTGAAAAAAATAAAATTACCAGAAGATCAAGAAAAGCATGCAGAAACTACAATTCAAGATTTAACTGATAGTAAAATTAAAGAACTTGTATTAATAGAAAACAATAAAAAAGCCGATTTAATGAAAATTTAGCAATAAAGCAATAAATAGTTAGGGGTTAAATATTGTGAAAAAAAAGATAATAAATAAAGAAAATATAAAATCTAAAGTTTCTTTTTTTGCAAAACTTAGTAATTTTTTTAGAACCTATCGAAATCGTATTCTTACAAGCTTTATGTTAATTGCTTGTGGTGTATTATGAATGTTTATTGGGGCAGTTTATTTAGAACCAATTTTTGGTAATAAACCACAGTGATCAGCCTATACATTTATGATAATTAATACTTTAATTTTTATTGGTTGTTTATGAGAAATTATTAATTTAAAAAAAGAATCAAATTGATCAATTGTACTTAAAATTTCTATAATTTTAACAGGAGTCATACTTTTATGAGTTCCGCTTGGTAAAGAAACTTTTGGTCCATATATTTATAATCATTATTGATTTGAAACTTGAATGACTTTATTAATTTTATTATTTTTCATTTGTATTTTTATTTTAATTGCTTGACGAAGTAAAAATTTTCAATTAAGTGATGTTATTTTTATTTTTACTTGAATTATTTATTTAGTGTTTGTTGTTAAAGCTGTTAATTTTTTAATGTTATCAGAAATTAAACTTTCAAAACTAGGATGACCAACATTATTGTTTTTATTCATTATTGTTATGTCTAATGATGTTGGTGCTTTTATTGGTGGTATAATTTATGGTAAAACAAAAATGGCACCAAGTGTATCACCAAATAAAACTTGAGAAGGTGCTATTACTGGTTTAATAACAGCAATTATTTTAAGTATGATAACAGTAACTGTTTTTTTAGAAACAAGTAATTATAATCCCTTACCTTTTTTAGAAGTTAATAGTAAAGCACCAATCTATATTGCTTATTTTGCTACTAGTTTTATTCTTTCAATTGCTAGTCAAATGGGTGATTTATTATTTTCTTATTTGAAACGTAATTATCATGTTAAGGATTTTTCAAATATTCTACCTGGACATGGAGGATTATTAGATCGTTTAGATTCATTTTCAACAGTAGTTATTTTTGGTTTTCTAATTACTCTAGCAGCTATTGCTTAATATATAAAATTTAAGGATGAAGTTATGTATATATTTTTAGCCATTTTAATTGGTTTATTTACAATATTATTTTTAATTACCTTGCATGAATTTGCTCATTTTGTAATTGCTAAATTATCAGGAGCATATGTATATGAATTTGCTATTGGTATGGGACCAAAACTTTTGCAGTGAGGTAAAAAAGAAACACGTTATACTTTAAGACTATTACCATTGGGTGGTTATGTTTCTATTGCTTCAGAAATTGCTGATGCTCCTAAAGGACGAGAAGATGAAGTAATTGATAGTAAACGAATGATGGAAAACTTGCAACGTGGTAAAAAAGCAGCTTTCATTAGTGCAGGTGCACTAATGAATTTATTATTAGCTTTTATTTTATTAATGATTGGATATGGAATTTATCCACATAAATATGATCCTAACTTGCCACCAACCTATGCAACAACAGGACCATTATATGAAGCTGTTCAAAAATATAATAAAGATAATCCAAGTTTACCAATTTTAGATACTGATGCTATTACTAGTATTTATAATACTGGTGATATTGAATCTAAACAATCAATTAAATCATATTATGATTTACAAACATGATTAAGTAAATATAATAAAAAGACTACTAATGGTACAGTTATTGCTGATTACAAAATTACTTTTGATAATAAAGACGATAAAACTGTTACTTTTAAACCTGTAGAACAAAAAGGGGTGCTATTCATTGGTGTTAGTCAAGGTAGTTATTATTTAAATGCAGGGCAAGTTATTAGTAATGGTATCATTGATACTTTTAAAGATAGTTACAGTCTTTTACAAGCATTAGGACAATTAGTTACTTTTCATTGACAAAATTTATCAGGACCTGTTGGTATTGTTAAATCAACTAATAGTTTTTTAAATCCTGATTTATCATCAACACAAGCAGCAAGTACATATTTTCGTTGAGCAGCATTATTATCATCTAATTTATTTTTATTAAATATGTTACCAATTCCGCCATTGGATGGTTATAAATTTGTTGAAAATGCAGTTGAAGCGGTAACAAGAAAAAAATTAAATGAAAAATATAAAATTATTGTCAGTATTGCTGGAGCTATATTATTTTTAGTTATCTTTATTGCTATTACTATTAAAGATATATTTTTTTAATCTTTACTTTATAATAAAATCCTATTATAAATAGGATAATAAATTTGAATGAAAAAGTTTTGAGCAATTTTCTTAATTATTTATATTTTAAAAAAATAAAATAGTAACTATTTTAAGTGAACAATATTGTTCACTTTTTATTTTGAAATAAAATCTATAAGTATAAAAACTAAAATTTATATCGATTATTTGCTCCTAAGAGAATTATTTTTTCTTCAACAAATTTCTGAATAGCTATCATTGCATTTTCTATTAAGGTATTAATATTAGATAAATTATAGTTAGTTTGCAAACTTTTTTTTAGACTTTCAACATAAATCTTTCTTAAATCACTGCTAATATTAACTTTAGTAATACCAGCTTTAATTGCTAGAGCTAATTGTTCATTATTAATAGTAACATTATCATGTAATACTAAAAAAATTTCAGGCATTTTAATAGCAATTTCTTTAATTAGAGAAATTTTTAAATCTTGTCTATTATCTTGATGATGACTATTGATAGCAGTAAATACAAGACCATTAATATTAGTTTTATTTCTAAATAATATTGCTTGTTCAATTAAATTAATATCATTAGTAATATCTCCTTTTGTATTATTGTAAAAAATCTCTGATTCAACAACAATACCCAAAGGAGCAGCAAAATGAACAATATCTTTAGTTTTTTCAATATTTTCTTTAATTGGATAGTTGCTGTAATTTAACATAACTGAACTAAAATCAGATGTAATTTTAGTTTTAATAAAGTGTGGATCAAGACAGTGGTCTAGTTGTAAAAAAATTGGTACTTTTGCACGATTAATAACATTGTTAGTAATAGCAAGTACATATTTTAAATCAATACAATTAATAGTGTTAGGTGTTATCATTAAACATATTGGTGCTTTTTGTTTTTCGGCTGCATTAGTAATTGCAATTAACATTTCTAAATTATCAAAGTTAAAACTTGGGATTGCGTATTTGTTAATTTGTGCATGTTTTAACATTGTTTTCAAGTTAATTTTCAATTACAATCACCTAACTTTTCTTTTTTATTTAATTATATCAATAATATTTATCATGTAAGGAATATAAGATATGTTTTAAATTTTTAATTTTTTCTTTTCTTTTTAATTTTGCTTTTCTTTTTTTTATTAAGTTGACGTAATATTTTTTGATAAAAATCATATAAACGATGTTCAGAAGTTTGATAACGTTTGAACATTAAGTTATTAATTCAAATATAAAAATATTGTAAACTGAAAACTAAACCAAAAACAACGGCACTAGCAGCGATTAATCATCCATATTCACCATTTGAATAATCAAAGAAAAAATATGGATATCATGTATCTCTTGGTGGATGACCAGTTTCTATAAAATCTAAATAACGTAAATGACCTCTAATTAGAATAACAATACAATAAATTGCTGGATAAATAACAATTAATCATAAATATATTTTATGTTGTTGTTTCATATTAATATATTGATGACCTGATGTAACAATAAAGCTAGTAATCATAATTATTGGCATTAATAAGTGTAAAATTAATGTTGCAATTCAATTATAAGCACTGTATTGTTTTGGATCTTGCTCAGCAGTAAAAATACCTATTCAAAATACTAACATCGTAATAGTAATATAAACAGTTACTGCTAATCGAGTTTGAAAACTTGGTTTAGTACCACGAAAATAAGAATCAAATAAATAAACACAAAAATAAATAACAACCATATAATTACTCTCAGTAGTAAAAAAAGCATAGTAGTTACTTACTCGTTCACCATATCCTAAATCTTCAAATTTTTCCATTGGATAATATATTGCACTAATTAAATCAATAATTAAAAATAAAATTATCATTATTAATGCAGATAAACGTATATAAAAGTTGGCTTTGTTACTTAATTTATACATAATAATCCCACATCTTTTCTTTTTTCTTTGTATTATAATTCTAACATTAATTGTGTATTTTCTTCTAAATGTTCTAATACTCCTAACTCATTTAATAGTTGATAATTAGTTTTAGTAATATTAGTTCGTAGTTGTAAATCATTTTTTGAAGTAATTGCTTGTTCACTCCTTGCTTTAACAATTGAATTAGCCACAATTTCACCCAATCCATCTAAAGTAATAAAAGGTGGTAGAATTTGTTTTTCACCATTTATTATTTTAACTTGAAAAAGTTTAGCATCAGAATGTTCTAAACTAATATTGCTAAATTTAATATTTCTAGCATTCATTTCTAATGCTACTTCTAATAATGGGATTAAATCTTTTTCTTTAGTAGTAACTGTATTTTTTTGACCATCATTTTTTCTTAATCTGTTATTAATATCTTTTAATTTATTAGTAATAGCACCAATGCCTTGTAACATAGTTTTAATATCAAAAATTTCACATCTTGTTGTAAAATAAGTAGCATAATATTCATGCGGATAATAAACTTTAAATCAAGCTACTCTTCATGCCATTAATACATAAGCAGTAGCGTGTGCTTTAGGAAACATATATTTAATTTTTTTGCAAGATTGAATGTATCAATTAGGAACTTTCTTTTCTTGCATTAACTTTTCATATTCTTGTTTAATGCCTTTTCCTTTACGGACATCTTCCATAATGTTAAAGGCAATTTTTGCTGGTAAGCCTTGATATACTAAATAAGTCATAATATCATCACGACAACCAATTACATCTTTTAGTTTTAAACCTTGTTGTGAAATTAATTCATCAGCATTATTTAATCAAACATCAGTACCATGTGATAAACCAGATATTTGTACTAATTCAGAAAATGAAGTAGGTAATGTATCACTTAACATTTTACGAACAAAACCAGTACCAAATTCAGGGATACCAATTGCTCCTGTTTTTTCGCCAAGTAAATCATCACTAGTAATATTTAAGGCACTTAAATTAGAAAATAATGATAAAACTTTTTCATCTTGATTAGGAATAGTTTTTGGATCAATACCACTTAAATTTTCTAACATTTTTAATGCTGTTGGATCAACGTGACCTAGAATATCTAATTTTAATAAATTATCATGAATAGCATTAAAATCAAAGTGGGTAGTTTTTCATGTAGAACTAGTATCATCAGCTGGAAAATTAATTGGTGTAAAATCGTTAATATTATATTCTTTTGGTACAACAATAATACCACCAGGATGTTGACCAGTTGTTCTTTTAATACCAACACATCCTTGACTTAGTAACTCTAGTTTTGCTGCACGCATATCTGATTGACCAATTTTTTCTGCATAAGCTTTAACATAACCATAAGCTGTTTTATTGGCAATTGTTGAAATTGTTCCAGCACGAAAAACATTTTCTTCACCAAACATTTCTTTAGTAAAATCATGAGCTTTATTTTGATATTCACCAGAAAAGTTTAAATCAATATCAGGTGTTTTATCACCATCAAATCCTAAGAATGTTTCAAAAGGAATATCATGACCATCAGTAATTAAATCAATATTGCATTGTGAACATATTTTTTTTGGTAAATCATAACCACACTTATAAGAACCATTACTAATAAATTCACTAGTTTTACATTGTGGGCATAAATAGTGTGGTTGTAGTGGGTTAACCTCAGTAATATTAGCAAAAGTAGCTACTAAAGATGAACCAACTGAGCCACGACTACCAACAAGATAACCATCTTGTAAAGATTTTTCTACTAATTTGTGTGCAATTCAATAAACAACAGCAAAACCATGAGTAATAATTGCATCTAATTCGCGAGTTAAACGTTTTTCTACATATGTTGGTAATGGATTACCGTAACGATTTCATGCTTGTTCATAACAAAGATTACGTAATTTAGTATCAACATTAACAATACTTGGTGTAAATAAGCCATCTTTAATTGGTTTAACCATTTCAAATTGTTTTGCTAATTGCAAAGGATTATTAATAACAATATCATTAATTAAATTAGGGTCATCTAAAAAGTTAAATTCTGTTAACATTTGATTAGTAGTTCTTAAATGTTGATCGGGATATGATGTAACTTTACCTTTACGATCAAATAATGGGTGTAACAAACCACCAATTGCTTTACTATTAATAATAACATCACGATACATTTTTTCATGGGGATGTAAATAGTGGGCATCGCTAGTAGCAATTACTAATTTATTTAATTTAAGAGCATTATTAATAATTTTTTTAATAGTATCATGTAATTGTTCTTTAGTAATATTTCCTAATTGTATTAAGTGTTTATAAACAGCAGGTGGTTGGATTTCAATAAAATCAAATCATTTCATTATTTTAATTAGTTCTTCTTCACTTTTATTTAATGCTGTTTCAAAAACAGCACCATTTATACAACTACTACCAATTAATAATTCTTTTCTATTTTCATTAATTGCTTCTGATATGATTTTTGGTGTTTTATAAAAATACTTTGTATGAGATAGTGAAACTAATTGATATAAATCTTTTAATCCTAATTGATTTTTTGCAAAAATAGTAATATGTTCACCACGAAGTTTAAAATTAATTTGTTCATTAATTAAGTTATTAATTTCTTGTAAATTAATACAATTAAATTCTATTTTTAATTGTTGTAACATTTTTAAAAATACTTGTGCTAATACATTAGCATCATAATCAGCACGGTGGGCAATTTCATCATCATATTTAATGCCATAAGTACGACAAATAGTACCTAATCGATAATATTTTAGTTGTGGTAGAATTGCTCTAGATAATTGCAAAGTATCAATGACAGGATTATTTAAAGGCATAAAACCCAATTGTTTCATTGCTGCTTGTAAAAAATCAAAGTCAAAGTTAGCATTATGAGCAACTATTGTTTTATTGCCAATTATTTCAATAATTGTTGGCAATATTTGTTGTAATGTTTGTTTATCTTTTAACATAACATTGGTAATACTAGTAAGTTCAGTAATATGTTCAGGTACGGGATTATTCGGTTTAATTAAAATTGTATCTTGTTTTAAAATCATATTGTCTTTAACAATTGTATAACCAAATTCAATAATTTCGTGGTAATTGGTTGATAAACCAGTTGTTTCTAAGTCAAGAACAATGTATTCTAAATCTAATAATGGTGTATTAATATTATTTTTAGTAATACTAATATTATTGGGGATTAAATCCATTTCAACACCATACATTACTTTTAAGTTTGGATGTTTTTTAGCGGCATTAGCAATATCTGGGTATGCTTGTACATTTAAGTGATCAGTAAAACCAATTGCTTGGTGTCCTCATTTAGCTACTTGATTAATATAATCACTTGCTGAAGTAATACCATCCATAGCACTCATTTTAGTATGAGTATGAAATTCAATTCTTTTAGTTTTAGCATCATCATTATTGTTAGTATTTTTATTATTTAAATCAATAATTAAATCATCAATTCATAGTACTTGTTCTTTACTATAATTATCATAACGACTATTAGCATTAATTTTTATTCAATCATCAACTTTAATATTATCAAATTTCTCATCTGGTTGATCGCTATTAATAAATGCTTTGCAAGTAATTGCATCACTATAATCAGTAATTCAAAATGAATAAAATCATTTTTGAGTTTTAGTTAAAAATTTATTAATTTTAAAAACTTTACCACTAATAATAATATTGGGTTCATCGCCAATGATATCTTTAATGCTATGAGTTGGGTCTGTTATTTCTAAATTAACTTTTGCTTTTTTGCGATAAGTAGTTGTATTAAAATTTTTACTTATATTGTTGTTAGGAATTTTAGTTTTTAAATTGTTAGTAATTTTGCTAATTTCTGCTTTAGATTCATTTTCATAACTAATAAATGGTTGCTCTGCTTTATTTATTTTAGTTTTTAATTGAATTTTTTTAAAACCATATTGTTGAAAGTAGTTAATAAATTGTAAAAATTCATTAGTTATTAATTTTTCTTCAATACTATTATGAATAGTAATGGTAATAATATTATTTTTATAATTAATTGCTGAGTCGGGTAAAGAATAATAAATGCCAGCTAATAGTTGCAATTTATGAGTTTTAATATAATGAAAATATGTTAATACAGTTGATTCATCAGCAGTAAGGGAAACATTAAAATCGACACTAATATTCGAAACAGGTAATTTTTCAAAATGTTGTTCAAAACTTTTTAAAGTAGTAGTTGTTAGAAAATTAGGTAAGTTGATGGTAATTATTACTTGTTGATTATGATGAAAATATTGTACTTTTTTAATAGTAGCATGATTAAATTCATTATTAACATCATTAAAATCCATTTCATGGAAAAGTTTTTGCAAATCTTGATTCATATATTTTTCCCTCTCTTAATACTAAATAATTGACAATAATAACTATATTTTAATTAAAATATATTAAATCATTATTCTAATGTTTAATCAAATTTCATATTTTAATTATAACTTAATTAAAATTCTTATTCTTATTCTTATATAAAAAAAGTATGAAATTTTAGTTATAAAAAATAAAAACAAAATAATTTAATTGCAATAAAAAGTAATGCCTAATATTTAGGCATTACTTTTTATCATGAAGGTATTATTGGATTATTTGTTTTAGGTAATGATTCGGTTTCAAAAATAGCATTTATATTATTCACATTAAAATTTGAATTTAATTGTTGATTTCTTGTTTGTATAGATGGTTTATTAAAAGCTTTTTTTTGTTCTTTTGTAAAAACTTGTATTTGTTCTTTGGTAAATGCTGCCTTTTGATTAGAAGTAAATCATTCTAATTGTTTTGGAGTTAATGATTCAATTTGAAATTTAAATTCATAAAAATCATATTCTATTGTTAATTGATTATTAATTGTTTTTAATGCTTTTCTTATTCCTTTTTCTAGTAGCGAAAACTTATTATAACTGAAATTTTTTATTTGTTCTGTTGTAAATGCTTGAATTTGTTTTGTTGTAAGTGCTTTCATTTGTTTTTTTGAAAAAGCATAAAGCAGTAAATTATTTTTTGTAAATAAGGGAATTAAGTTGGTGTTAATTGTTGAAACTTGATATGGACTTAATAGTTGCAATAATTGTCTTCAAATTGGTAACCCATTATTATCATTTGCTTTAATGATACTTAAAATAAATTTATCAATTTCTTGTTTATTGACAGTGTTTGTAAATGATTGTATTTGTGTTTTAGTAAGCTCTTTAAGTTCTGCTTTGCTAAATAATATTTGATTTTTTGTAAGCATATCTTTTAATCTTTGTCCTTTTCATTTAAATTTAATTTAATAAAAATCCTAATATAGAAATTATTTCTATATTAGGTATGAACATTTATTAAATTATAAAGTAATTATAATATAAATTAATTATTTTTGTTATATTATACATTTTATGAATTATAATTTAATATTTTTTAAATGAATATGTAATTTGTTTTCTTTTTAGACAGAAGTTACTGTTAAACTTCTGGTTCTCATAACTGGTTCTTTTGATGAATTTGCTAGTTCATTAGATACTTTAATGTAATCAGGAGTAATATTTGCTTTTGATACTCTTTTTGTAAAAACAAAACCACTTAATCTTAGAACCTGTTTAGGATCTTTTTAATAAAATTGAAATAAAGGAAAGAACAACCATTTGTAAGCTAGTATTTAATTTTCTTTCACAATTTTTTCATAATCTTCTGCATTTTTCTAATCATGCAAAACTTCGTTCTACAACTCATCTTTTTGGCAATAATACAAAAGAATGTAATTCATTACGTTTGATAACTTCAACATTTGCATTTATGATTGTTTTGATTTTAAAAGCAAATTTTTCACCAGTATAACCAGCATCTACTAGTATTTTTTGAACTTTAGATAAATTTTCTTTTTCATTTTCAATCATTATTATAGCACTGTTACGATCTGTTTTTTCTGCTGTGGTTATGTAAATTGCATGTGGTAAGCCTTGAGAATCAACAGCAATATGACGCTTTATTCCTGAAATTTTTTTACCAGCATCATAACCTTTATTTTTAGCAGTATCTGTGTTCTTAACACTTTGTGAATCAATTATACAAAAACTAGTTTGTTCTTTTCTACCATTATTGATACGAACTTTTCTAACTAATTTTTTTTAAAATTACTTGTCAAGTGCTAGGTTCTTTATCACTATTTTTACTTCAAATTTGAAAATAATAATATACAGTTTGTCATTTTGGAAAATTTTTTGGTAACATTCTTCATTGACATCCACTTTTTAATACATATAAAACTGCACAAAATACTTCATATAAATCTAAATTTCTTGGTTTTGTTTTCTTTTTGCTATTTTCTAAAATTGATCTTATGTTCTCAAATTGTTCTTTAGTAACATGACTTGGATAATTTTTATGCATATATACCCCTTATCTTAAAATATATAGTCATTTTACGTTATTTTATAAAAGATTCCAAACAGGTTCTTAAAAATTCGTTAAATCGTGATTCTTTAATGTCATTAGGATTAACATTTTCTTTTGATACTCTTACTGTGGGGATAGTAGGATTTGTTCTTAAAAATTTGTTAATTCTTGATTCTTTTCTTCCAAAATTTGTAGTAGTAGCCATTCCACTAGCTATTAAAGTTGTACCAACAGCAATTCCACCAATAGCAGCTGGTAATAATAAAGCACCACCAGTCATAGGTGCTGCAGCAATACAAGCTGCTGTTATTCCTGCAGTTGTTGTTAATGTTCCTGTAGTTATTGTGACACCAGCAATTACTTTTCTTTTTGTACTTATTTCACTAGACATAATATTTTTTTCCTTTTCTTTTTCAATATTTAATTTAATAAAAATCCTAATATAGAAATAATTTCTATATTAGGAATGAACAATTATTAAATTACAAAAATTATTATAATATAAAAAAATGAAAATATTTTATTTTTTTTAAAAAAATTATTGCTTAAAAGTACATAATGAAATATCAAAATAATATTAAATATAATAATATTATTTTTTTATTGAAAAGTAACCAATTAATAATTGCATTTTTTAATCAAACAAGTTAAGATTACTTATGGTAAATGTTATGCCCACGTAGCTCAGTGGATAGAGCACCGCCCTTCTAAGGCGGGGGTCAGAAGTTCGAATCTTCTCGTGGGCGCCATTAAATTTTAAAATACTAAGAAGGTTTAACTAAATAATGATAAATCATGACAATTATTATCAAGACATTATTGGTAAAATTAACCACCTCATTAGTGAAAATAAATGAGATCAAGCAATGAAGTTGGTCAAACATGAATTAGAGATGCCTTATATTCCTATTCATCATGAAATTACATTACAAGAGTTACATCATAATATTACTACTCATATTAGATTAAATAGTAAAAATGAAAGTCATGAGTGAAATTTAGAGAGAATAAGTCGTGTATTAATGAATCCATTTGATGAAGATCTTCATCCGGTGGCATTTTATTATTTACAAAGTCATAATGCTAGGTTAATTTTGCCAACAATTAAGATTTATCTTACAAATAAAAATATAAATAATATAAATAAAACACAACTATTATTTATATTAAATAATCAAGGTATTGATGAAGAAATAGAAGTAATAAAAGGTCATGATACATTTAAAATTAATCCAAAAAAAATAACACAATGACAGGAATCACTCGTTTATTTAAAAATTACAAAAATATTTGAAGATGAAGTTCATATTGATAATCCAGGTATTTATGGTATTTGCTTGTTTTTATTGGATAGTTATTTTGAGAATTTGTTTCCAACATTACCTAATAAAAATCAAGCAGCAGCATTAGCAGCTGCTTTGTATATTCGTGCTTGTAGTTTCCAGTTTATTAGTGTAAAATTAGTAGAAAGTGCTAAAAAATTTAAAACTACTACTACTTTAATAAAAAAATACTTAAGTATTATGATTCAACAACAAATTACATAAGGAGAGATTTGAAAAATGACATTAAATATTATAAAAGATGAAAAAAATGGTCTTGGAAAATGACATGTTACCATTGATACTAAAACTTGAAAAGATCAATTGGCAAAAGCTGAAAATAAATTGATTGCACAAGTAGAAATTCCTGGATTTCGTAAAGGAAAAGTTCCTACTAAAATGGCTAAAAAACATGTAACTGAAGAACAAACTTTACAAACAGCAACTAAAGCAGTTATTACTATTGCTTATGATTTTGCCTTAAAACAAAAACCTAACTTAGTGCCTACTAATCAACCCGAAGTTAATGTGGAAAAATCTACTATTAAAGAGTGTGAAATAATGTTTGTATTTGATTTACCAGCAGAAATTACTATTGGTAAATATCGTGGTATTGATATAGTAAAACCTGTAGCAACTGTTAATCAAGAAGAAATTGATACTCAAATTAAACTATTACAAGATCGTTTTGCTATTTTTAATCCAAAAGAAAAAGGAAAATTAGAAAAAGATGATACTGCAGTTTTTAATTTCACTGGTTTTTTAGACGGTAAAAAATTCCCTGACGGTGAAGCTAAAAACATGGAATTAGAAATTGGTTCTGGTAAATTTATTCCTGGTTTTGAAGAAGGAATGATCGGTATGGAACCTAAATCTAAAAAAACTATTGAAGTAACTTTCCCAGAAGATTATCATGTTCCAAATTTAAAAGGTCAATTAGTACAATTTGAAATTGAATTAAACGAAATAAAAACAAAAGTTATTAATGAAGATTTAGAAGAATTAGTAAAAGATGTTAACATTCCAGATGTTACTACTACTGAACAATTATTAGAAAATATTAAAAAACAAATTGAAGTACAAAAAACAATGACAATTAAGGAACAATTTATGGAAGAACTTATTGCTAAAATTGTTAAAGATTCAAAAATAATAATTCCAAGTTTTGCTGTTAAAAATGAAACTGAACGTTTAGAAAATGAATTTAAAAAACAATTAGCTAATCAAAACTTTACAATTGAAAACTATATGGCAGCAACTGGTTTATCTCATGAAGAAATTATTAATGAAATAAAAAAGGATGCAATTATGCAACTTCAGAATTTTTTAGTTATTGAAGAAATTATTAAACAAGAAAAAATAGAAATTACCGAAGAAGAAGTTCAAAAACAATTAACAACATTTGCCGACCAATTTAAAATAAGCATTGAAGAAGTTAAAGCAAATATTAAAGATTTAAGTTTAGTTACTACTACCCTAAAACGTAATAAAGCCTTTGATTTATTATGAGAAAGTAACGGTAAAAACCAAAAGCAAACAACAAGTGCTTAATTTAATTTGATAATTATTATATAACCTAATTACCAATTTAATAATTAGGTTATTTTATCGTTTATTTTTTTCAAAAAGTAAAAATTATCAAAAAAAAAATAAATGTAATAAAATACTACTAGTATAAATTAAATATGAATTAATAAGTGCTGCTGTAATAGTATAGTATAAATCAAAAATTAGATATTTTAGCAATTAACTATTGCAAGTGCTAATGTTTTATATTATAATCCAGTTAATACATTATTTGAGGTGAGACAATGAAGATAAAAAATATTACTAATATTCCAGTACTAGTAACAAGAGGAAGTTTTGTTTTCCCAACAGTTGAAATAGAACTAGAAGTTGGCAGACATAAATCAGTAGCGGCAATTAATGAATCGGTAGCTAAGTTTAATTCAGAAATTATTTTAGTTTCGCAAAAGGATCCGAAAGTAGATAATCCGCAATTAAGTGAAGTCTACAATCATGGTACTTTGTGTAAAGTGCAAATTCAAAAAAGTCATAATGATGGTACACTTACCGTATCTTTTTATGGACAACAAAGAGTTAAAGTTTCTAAGTTTTATGATGATAAATTTTATACAGGAGATGCTGAAACTTTAGTTAGTCCTAATGTTTCAAAATCATTAGAAGAAGAGTTAATTCAAAGAATTGTAAATAATTTACAACAGATTTTAGATGTTCATGGTTCAATTCCACAAGGTGTAATTAGTCAAATCACCGATGGAATGAAAGCTAGTGAAATTATTGATAAAATGGCTCAATTTTTACCATTTTTAACTATTAATAAACGCCAAGAAATTTTACAAGAAACTGATATTAATAAACGTTTAGATTTATTATTGAAAGATGTTGGTGGTCAAAAACAAGTTGGTGCCATTGAAAAGGATTTAACGGCTAAAATTAAAGATCGTATTGATGAACAACAACGTGAATATTATTTACGAGAAAGATTGCGTGCTATTAAAGAAGAATTAGGCGAAATTGATGGTAAGTCTAATGAAATGAAACGTTATTTAGAACGCTTAGAAACAGAAGAGTTTCCTGAAGCAATCAAAACGCGTGTTAAAGAAGAAATTAGTCGTTATGAAGATATGCCGCAAGCTTCAAGTGAATCAAATATAATTCGTACATACATTGATTGAATGATGACTTTACCTTGATTTCAAAAAAGTGAAGAAAAATTTGATTTAATTAATGCAAAAAAAATTCTTGATAAATATCACTATGGTTTAGAAAAAGTTAAAGAAAGAATTATTGAATATCTTGCTGTTAAAAAAATGGCTAAGGCAATGCCAGCACAAATTATTTGTTTAGTTGGCCCTCCTGGTGTTGGTAAGACTTCTTTAGCTAAATCAATTGCTGAAGCGATGGGGCGTACTTTCGTTAAAGTTTCACTTGGTGGAGTTAAAGATGAATCTGAAATTCGTGGTCATCGTAAAACTTATATTGGTGCGATGCCAGGAAGAATTATCCAAGGTATGAAACGTGCTAAAGTTATTAATCCATTATTTTTATTAGATGAAATTGATAAAATGTCATCTGATTATCGTGGTGATCCAGCTAGTGCTATGTTAGAAGTATTAGATCCTGAACAAAATGCTAATTTTTCAGATCATTATATTGAAGAAAATTATGATTTATCACAAGTTATGTTTCTAGCAACAGCTAATTATATGGAAGGTATCCCTGAACCATTAAAAGATCGAATGGAAATTATTGAACTTTCTTCATATACAGAATTAGAAAAACTTGAAATTGCAAAAAAATATTTAATTCCTCGTGTTATTGAAATTACTGGTTTAAATAATAAAATGTTAAAATTTAAACCAAATTCAATTGAAGAAATAATTAAATATTATACAAGAGAATCAGGTGTTCGACAGTTAGAAAGATTATTAAATAAAATTGCTCGTAAATTTATTGTTAAACTTTTAAATAAAAAAATTAGTACTGAAGAAATTGTTGCTGATAATGTTAAAGATTATTTAGGAAAACAAATTTTCGATTATACTAAAAAAGAAAATGAATCACAAATTGGAGTGGTAACTGGTCTTGCTTATACTCAATATGGTGGTGATATCTTACCAATTGAAGTAAACTACTTTAAAGGAAAAGGTAATTTGGTATTAACTGGTAAATTAGGTGAGGTCATGAAAGAATCTGCTACTATTGCTTTAGATTATATTAAAGCAAATGCTATTACTTTCAATATTCCTGATACTTTCTTTGCAGAACATGATATTCATATCCATGTTCCTGAAGGAGCAGTGCCAAAGGATGGTCCAAGTGCTGGTATTACTTTAACAACTGCAATTATTTCTGCTCTGACAAGTAGACCTGTATCAAAAGATATTGGTATGACAGGTGAAATTACACTTCGTGGTCATGTATTACCAATTGGTGGATTAAAAGAAAAATCAATTTCTGCTCATCGTAGTGGACTAAAAACAATTTTAATTCCAAAAGCTAATATAAAAGACTTAGAAGATATTCCAGAAGAAGTAAAGAAAAAATTAAATATTGTTTCAGTTGAATTTTATTCTGAAGTATATGATTTTATTTTTAATAAACATAAAGCAAAAATTCACTCACCTATTAATAATATTAAACCAACTTCAAGTATTATTGATGAAGGTTAAAATCTAATTAAATTATTAATAACTATAACTTTAAAAAAAGTAAATACTAAAAACAAGTATTTACTTTTTTTATATAAATTTTTTTATGGCTTTTCTCCCTTTATGTACTATTTTTAAATTTTATCACATAAATGCTGAGAAAAGCCTATCTACGGACTTCTCCCCACATTTTTAAATCAAACATAGCATTACAATTTCAAAACTAGGTATCTTATTGAATTTATATGCAGCTTCTTTTGCATATAAATGAACATGATGTTTTGCAACTTTGATATGTGTTTTAAATGTTCTTCTTATATGTTTTCAAACTGATTCAATTTGGTTGGTATTTACACCAGTTTTTGAAACATAGCTATCTTGATGATTGACTGTTTCATGCTTAGTGAAAACCGATTTAAAATCGCAATATCCTTTTCAAAAATCAGTATGTACATGACACTTTGAAGAAATGTGGTTTCTTGCAAACTGCAAAAGATTTTTACTTTTTGCATTTTTCAATACTTTCACAATTAATTTATTGGTTGTTTTTTCATAAATACCAACAATCAAGGTTTTATTCACCAAGGATCTTCCTTGTTTTTTAAAACCCATATGTGAAAGATACATTTCATCCATTTGCACTATGCCCTCAACAATAAATTGTGATTCTTGTTTGGCAATACAAGTTCTGATTTTATGACCCATTCTTCAAGCAGTTTTCAAAGTTACCCCCAATTCTTTTGCAACATCAGTTGATGGAATTCCATGTTTGGTGTTTATTCATCTAAAGATGAGATAAAACCAAGATTTCAAAGGTATTTGTGACTTGTAAAAAATGGTGCCATGAAGAATACTAAATGTTTGATGACATTTCAAACATCTTATTCTTCTTAAATCAGAAGTATTCAAATTTGTTCAATAACACCTGATACATTTATTTTCCTTCAAACTTACTATATATTTCAAACAATCTTGTTCTGTTTGAAAAGTATTGTTGAACTCATTCAATTTCATTGTTTCCTCCACAAGTACATGTGGGGAGAAGTCCGTTTTTTATATTTGTGATAAATTTGATTTACTTTTATTTGTTACAGAAAAATTAATTTCTGAATTTACATTATTAATTATATTTTTTTTGTTAATTCGTAATATTAGTTCATTTATTTTTACTAAATTTTGTTGTTTAATTTCTTTGATTTTTGTTAAAATAGTTATTTTTGTTTCTATTTTTTTATTTCAATTAAATAATCCAATAGTAAGTACTTTTATTATTTTATTTATTTTTTTATTTATTTTTTTATTATTTAATTTTTTTGATAGGTTATTTATTGAATTTATAAAATTATTTTCTAATTTTTTTAAAGATTCTAAAGTTTTTATTTTTTTATTTAAAAATTGATGATGATTTTGAGTATTTTTTTTATTATTTTGTCAAAAGTCAAAAATATCATTGTAATCTTTACTATAAGTTTCAATTGGAAAATGTAAATAAAGATTAATAATATGATAATTATCTGCTATAAAGTTAACTTCTCTTTCTAAATCATTAATATCCATTTTTTAATGTCTCCTCTTTTAAAAAATAAAAAACCCTTTACTTTTAAAATAAAGTAATGGGTTAAAACTTTGATCAAGTTTGTTTTTATATTATATATTATTTTAATTTTATAATTCAAAAATTAAATTATAAATAATAAAAGTGTTGTTATTAATAATTATTTAAATTTTTATATAAAAATATTTAAAATTAGAAAATTGTGCATGGTGGACAACATTTTTTACCATATTGCATATTAATTAATTCTTCTGAATTTATACTATTTATATCATCATTAGTTATTAGAAAAGTACTATCTTTTAAATATTGATCTTCATTATTTAACTGTTGGATGTTAAAATTAAATTCTAGATTTCCATTTTCAATTTCATCTAAATCTTCTTCATAATCTACTAATAATTTTTGTTTTAAGTTAATAATTTTTTCATTGATTAAAGCAATTTCTTTTAATACCTTTTCTTTATTATTAAGACTAAAATTTTTGTTAAATGGATTCAAACTTTTTTCTAATTCTTTTTTCTCTTTTTTTAATTTTTTTATTTCTTTTTTTTGTGCATTTTTTTTCATAATTTTCTCCTTTTTTAAAAATAAAAACTCATTTACTTTTTATGAAAATAATGAGTAAAAACCTAATGAAGTTTACATTATATTATATAATATTTTAATTTTTATATCTTAAAAAACAAGTAATATTTATGTAGTG
>NZ_JALMUW010000149.1:0-802 GCF_023846195.1 Spiroplasma endosymbiont of Lariophagus distinguendus | reverse complement strand
TAACAACCAATATTTCACTTTGCACTTTGATTTTCAATACCTTGTTTATTATTTTTAAAATATTTTTTCTTTAATTTTTTATGATTATCTAATTCTTTATATAAATAATCAATTAATTGTTCATAATTACCATTATTAATTAAATTTTTACAGTGATTATATTCTTTTAAATATTTTCCTTTATTTCCCGCCATTATTCCAAGATATAATGTTCTAATTAAATGAAATTTATCTAAAACAAACTGTGCACCTAAATAATCAGCAACTTCTTTAATTCATCCTGCACTATCACCACAAATAATAATTTTTGCTTGTTCAATATTTTCATAAAATTTTTGACAATGCTCTTTAACAAATTCAGCAGTCTTTTTAATTCCAATTACTGTTCTTGTTGGTCTTATAATTGCTTTTACTCTTTTATTTTGTACTTTGTGATTAATATTATCTGTATATGTTACTATTAATCGCATAGAGTGTTTTATACCTTTACGTTTAAAATTTCAAAATTTTCGATGACCATCATCAATTGCTACAAAAATAGGTTGATTTTTTTCTAATTTTACTTTTACTGGATTTGCTTCAATTACTTCTAAATTTTTAAAAACTCTATGAACAGTACTAACACTAATACCTGCTTTTTTACAAATAGCACAAATATCATGATATCTTTTTCCATCAGCAAAATATTCAATAATAGTTTGTTCAACATCTTCACCAATTCTTTTATATTTAGGTAATTTTAGTCATTCATCAACTAAACAAACACGAACTCATTTTTGTAATTTTTCATCAAAATATTCAT
>NZ_JALMUW010000148.1:0-807 GCF_023846195.1 Spiroplasma endosymbiont of Lariophagus distinguendus | reverse complement strand
TTAAACAATACGATCAATAATATTTTACAACCAGGATTAATTATTAAAATTGAATATAAAAATGATAATTTACAATATAAGTTACCATGATCAAATTTTATTTATTTAAAAACAGAAAATGATAATTATTTGGTATTAGCAGTTCCCGATAGTGAAGAAGCTAATTTTCAAATATTAAATAAAGAAGGTAGAAAAATTTTGATTAAAAAATTAATTGAAGAGGAAAAATATTATTTTTTATCTAGAAAATTTTGTAATTTATACACTAAATTTACATTAGTTGAAGATAATTTCTTAAGTGAAAAGGAAGTAAGCAAAATTTTTAAAAAAATAGAAGTATTAGAAAATATTAAAACTATTGAAAATGAAACTCCTCAATTAACAAATAATAAACAAAAAGAATTTTTTCAAACAAAACTTAATGAAATATTTCAAAAAATTGAAGAACAATATCAGTCACTTATAACATCATTAAAAGAAATTTTTCCTATTGAAAGATTAAAAGTTATTAGTAGTTGAAAGACAATTGATAATAATGAAAATTTAGCAACTAAAAATGAAGATTCTTTATTATTTGAAACGATTATTAAATATATTGATACATATATAGAAGATTTAATTCCAAAAATTAAAGCAAAAGTTGAAAAAGAATGAGAAGAAACTGAAGATGAAGATTGAGATGCAGTTGAAGCAATAACTACTGCTTTCAAATCTGATTTTGAAAAAAAAGATACTGAAATTCAACATTTAAAAAAAATTCTTGAAGAAAAAGAAGAAAAAATTGCACAACTGAACGAAAGGGTCACC
>NZ_JALMUW010000147.1:0-826 GCF_023846195.1 Spiroplasma endosymbiont of Lariophagus distinguendus | reverse complement strand
AATTAATTAACAATATTTTTATTCTTAATTTATTTTAATATATATAGTATTAAAGTAGTATAATACATATAAAGCCAAGAAAGAAGGTGTATTTAATGATTAAAAAGATTAACGATGATCTAAATGATTATATTAGTGAACATCTAAAATATCAAATGCTTAGTTTTAAATTAAGTAATGATGCAAATCAAAAAGGATATCCTGGGTTTGCACGCTTCTTCCAAGTAGAAGCAGCTGATGCTGTTGTTCATATTCGTAAAATTTGTAACTATTTAATGGATCAAGATGCTCAAGTTGAAATTAAAGACATTAAAGTTCCAACTTTTACTACAAAAAACATTGAAGAAGCATTAAAAAAATTAAAATCTACTAAAGAAGAATTACTTGATTTTACTAATAAACTTGTTAAAAGTGCTCGTGAAAATAATGATAATTTAACTGCGAAATTTTATGACTGATTCTTAATTGATTTCTATGAAGAAATTGCTTATGAAAAAGACTTATTGGATTGAATTGCAATGTCTAATAGTAACCTTTATAAAATTGACAAACGTTTACTAAAAACTGAAGAGCCAGATACTTTAAAAGTTATTGTTCCATTTTATGAACCCGAATAAATTTCATATTTAACTCTTAATTTTCACCAAAAATGTATAAAAAAATTATACATTTTTTATTTTTTTATAAAAATTTGTTGTATTTTTTTGTTTTTCTTCTACTTGATAGTTTAAACTGTATTTAATATTTCTGCTTTTGTTTCCAAAGGTAATTGAGATTCTATTAAGCCCCTATTCTCTCATTTTTGTTTGCTTGCATTTTTTGATTG
>NZ_JALMUW010000146.1:0-826 GCF_023846195.1 Spiroplasma endosymbiont of Lariophagus distinguendus | reverse complement strand
TTATAGTACTACTGAAGTTAAAAATAATGGTGGTTTATTAGCAGGAATTAATGACCAAATAACTACAAGTAGTCACCCAGAAACTACATTTTATAATATAATGGATGCAAGACCAACTGGATATACTAATTATGATAATTGACAAAAATTTTTAGAAGCAAAAAGATTTGATATGTTAGCAGAAAAAGATTTTAAAGGATTATTAGCATGTAATAAAAATTTAGCAATTAATAGTAATGGTAAATCAATTGGAGAAGCAAAATTCTTTTGAGATTCAGAATGAAATATAAATAATTTACAAGGTAATTATAATGTTGATATGTCAAGTAATTTTAAATATAAAGACCCAGATACTAATTTAATTATAGGAAGTCCAACTGTTGATTATAGTAAAATATCACAAAAATATATGTCAGCAATATTAAATTTTAATAGTGTAGTATTTTCTCCATTAATACAAATGCCTTATGATTCAAATCAATGATTACCAGTAGCATATAGTTCTTATCCTTTAATTGGTAAAATGTTAAATGCTTTAACTTTAGGTATTCCAATTGGTTGAATTAAAACTCAAAATTATCAGCAATATAAAAAAATGGCATTTTTTAACGGATTTATGTCTGCTTTTTTTGCAAGTAATTTAAGTTCCATTATTGGAGAAAATGATGATAATTGATTTATTCCTTTAAATGTTTTTTCAAATACAAGTGATTTTGAATTAGGTAAAATGTTAGGTGCTAATGTTAGTACAACTGCTATGACTATGAAATTAAGTGATAGAATAAGTGTTTATCCATGAGATGCTAAAACTGGACAAAAATTAACA
>NZ_JALMUW010000145.1:0-831 GCF_023846195.1 Spiroplasma endosymbiont of Lariophagus distinguendus | reverse complement strand
ATTAGATCCTATTAAAGCACAAAGTTGATATTATGGAGTTCCTAGTGTTTTAACTGGTTCTATATTTGCAAGATATTTAGATAAACTTAAAACTGAATTAGATTTTAATGTTAATGAAATAGTTGGTGGTTTAGATTTAGGTTTTGCTACAAGTTCACAAGCACATCCTACTGTTGCTGTTTTATGTTTTATTGGTGAAAATGAAAAAACTAGAAGAATACATCAAGAAAGTGAATTTTATCATAGTAATGCAATAATGAAATTTAAAGATACTTATGAATTAGCAAATAATATTATTGATTATTATTTAGATGAAAGTATTAAATTTCAAGCAATGAAATTTGGATTTACTTGTTATGTTGATTATGGTAGTGGTGGATTAGCAGTTATTGATATTTTAAAAAAAGAAGTAGAAAAAAGAAAAATTAATTGATTAAATTTTACTCCAGTAGATAAAACTACAATGTATTTAAGAGATAGAATTGATTGAGATACTATTTGTATGATTAAAGGTATATTAAGTATTAATTGAAAAAAATGCCCTAATACACATGAAGAATTATCAAAAATGCAATGATTAGCAAAATCTAAATTAGAAAATTCAAATAATGAACCACAAATGCTTGATTTATATGATAATTGTTGAGACGCAAGAATGTATGCTTCAATGCATAAAATGAAATGATTAATTAATAATATTGATAATGAATTATTAATTAATAAAAATAAATTTGGAGAGTGATAAAAATGAATAATCCATTAGAATATCTTTCTTGTAATAGAAGAGAATGATATAGTGATATTCCTATGAGAATTGCTCAAAAATCAACT
>NZ_JALMUW010000144.1:0-855 GCF_023846195.1 Spiroplasma endosymbiont of Lariophagus distinguendus | reverse complement strand
ATCCCATTTCTTTAATAAGTTCTTCATATGCTTGTTTTTGACGTCAATAATAAGGATTTGTTCAAATACTACTTAATTCATTTTCAATTGTTTTAAAGGCATCAGAATATTTTATTTTACTTTTAATAACTAAATTTTCTAATTTTTCATCTTGAATTCATTTTTCTATTGTAACAAAATTAAAACTCTCCTTTACATTATTAAAAACAATTTTCATGTTTGGAGTTTTTCTATTTTCTTGTTTACATATTTTATTAATATTATCTTTTAAATCTAAAATACCTTTAAAAGCTCTTAATGCGTCATTTATTGGAATTATTACCAAATCAGAAAGAATCAGGAAATTTAAACTTAATTCATTTATTGTTGGTGGATAATCAATTAAAACATAATCATAACTATCAAATGTTTCTTGATTATATTGATATAACATATCAGAAATACTATATATTTCTTGTTTTTCATACATTGTTCCTATTATTAAAGAACTTTTAGTTAATTCTTTTTGCGCAGATATTAAGTCAATATTTTTATATTTAGATACTTTAATAATTTTATTAATTTCTATATTTTCAATATTATTTTTAGTTGTAATAATATCCATTAGTGAATTTTTAAATTTAATATTTTCTTGTGCAAAGTCCATTGTTAAATTAGCTTGCGGATCTAAATCAATAAGTAAAATTTTTTTATCTTCTAAAGCTAATTTATAAGCAATATTTTTACAAAGAGTAGTTTTGCCAACACCACCTTTTTTATTACAAAAACTAATCATTTTCATAATTATTTGTTCTCACTTTCATTATCAATTTTTTCATATCTTTCTTTCAAAATATTTGTCATTAATGTTTGAAC
>NZ_JALMUW010000143.1:0-866 GCF_023846195.1 Spiroplasma endosymbiont of Lariophagus distinguendus | reverse complement strand
CTTACTCTTATTTTCAAGTTGAATTACTATAGGGTGTGTGTTATCAGTATTAATATCAATTTTTGTAGATAAATTATAGTCTTTTACATATGCTCTTTCTAAATATCAAGCAGAAGAATTAGGACTTGCTTTTAAAAATCTTTGAAGATTTAAATGTTTAATTTTTGCATATGCTCAATTAATTTGTTGTAAAAAAGTATCTTTTTGTTTCTTTTTTCACTCATTTATAGTATTTTGAGTAATATTTAAAAACATTTGCATACCTTCTTTTGTTGGTATTTCTTCATTATTAGTACAATATTCAAAATATTTTTTTATTTCTTCTTTTAAAGATTTAATATTGTACCTAATTCTTATTTTTTCTTCTTGCACATAAAAATCTCCTTTCATATGCTTTAAAAACACAAAAATTTATGATATAACTAATATAATCTTTAAGTTAAGTGGCGGAAAAAACTAACTTATTAACTTTATTAATTACTTCATATATTTTTTTATTTAATTTTCATAATATAATTATAACAAAAAATAGCAGTGTAATGCTATTTTTTTATTATTTGCTTTTTTTCTCATTTAATTATCTTATTATTTTCTCATTTATTTTTAAATTTTTCATCTTTATTTTTTTTATCAATATCTTTTTTTATTTTTCAATAATTTTTATTATATGTTTCTTCTTCAATTTTTTTATTATTTCACAAAATTGCTATACCTGTAATTAAACCAAATAAGTTTAATGAAAGAAATAATAATAATAAACCAAATGCATTATTTTTATAACATAACATTAATCCTTTAATAGTAATTAAAATTATTGTTATTAAACCTATTATTCCTAAAGATATTCATAATCATAATAATTCCAT
>NZ_JALMUW010000142.1:0-866 GCF_023846195.1 Spiroplasma endosymbiont of Lariophagus distinguendus | reverse complement strand
ATGTTTTTTATGTTTGAATTTCTGTATACCCTCATGTATTCAATTACGACAAAATCAAAGTATAAGACAAAACCCACCAATATATAAAGCATATTTTATAATCTCCTTAAAATCCATTTTAAACACCACCTAACGTATAAGCATAAGAATAATCCCAATTTAAACTTGCTCTATCTAAATTAATCTCAGACATACTATCATCATTTAAATCAACATCAACCATACTATCATTTGTACTTTGATAATCACTAACACTAGCATTAATTAATCTTGCTCTTTCATCTGTAAATACTTCTTGTAATTCTGTATTATTATGTGTATTTCCTAACGGTAACAATAAAGTATTTATAATCTCACTTGCTCCGGCAATAATAGTAGGAATAGCAAAATAATTACTAAAATCATTATTAATACCCATAGCAACACCACTACTAATCAAACAACCACCAGTTCCCATATTTGCTATTTTACGTATAGTTTCAAACCTATTAGGTATTAACTCAGTTAAACCACTAATAAGATTTGCTATACCAAAACTATTTAAAGATATATAAGTATCCCAATCTACAAAAGGCTTATCAATTATCGGTTTAACGGTTGTAAATGGCGGATATGTTGGCCTTGGTGGTTCAGTAGGGCAAGGTGGTCAAAAACACGGTTCATCTCTTAATAAAAAAACTGACTTATCTACATACTGAATAAACTTCGCATAATTAATTAAACCAATTGTTCCTAAACCTAAAAATATCTTTTTATAACTATTAATCACTTTATTTTTAGTAGTAGGTCTTTGATTAATATTCCATATATCAATTCCTAACTTTTTACTAAATAACAAAGAATTAATAGAACCTAAAATTGGGTCT
>NZ_JALMUW010000141.1:0-896 GCF_023846195.1 Spiroplasma endosymbiont of Lariophagus distinguendus | reverse complement strand
TTTTCCTTTATTTTCTAAACTAATTGCTATAGGGGCGACGTTATCACTATTCTTTATATCAATTTTAGTTGATAAATGATATTTATTAACATATGCTCTTTCTAAATATCATGATGAAGTATTAGCATTAGAAGTTAAATATCTTTGTAAATTTAAGTGTTCAATTTGAGAATGCGCTCAATTAATTTGTTGTAAAAAAGTATTTCTCTTTTTTTGTTTTCAAGTCCTAATAGTACTTTCTGTTATATCTAAATAAATTAACATACCTAATTTTGTAGGAACTTCTTTATTATCATTACAATGAGTAAAATAATTTACTAATTCTTGTTTTAAGACTTTTGCATCATTAAAAATTGTTCTTACTTTTATTTTTTCTTGTTGCACATAAAAATCTCCTTTCATATGCTTTAAAAACGCAAAAATTTATGATATAATTAATATAATCTTTAAGTTAGAATTGCTGAAAAAATAACTTATTAACTTTATTAATTACTTCATATATATTTTTATTTAATTTTTATAATATAATTATAACAAAAAATAGCATTTATAGTGCTATTTTTCAAATTTTTTTAAACAATTAGTACATATAGTTTCAGGATTATCTTTAACTTTAAAACAAATTCCACAAACTTTTTTTTCTGTTCATCATTTAAAATATTAAAAATTCCTAATTCTTTTATTTTTTCTTCTTCTTTTTTATTACTAAAATTTTTATTATTTCATAAAATAGCCCATCCTAAAACTAAACCAAATATGTTTAATGTAACGAATAAAATAAACACTCCCATAGCATTATTTTTAAGACAATGTCTAATTCCAAAGCGTATTAATAAAATTCAAATTACTGTTCCTATTATTCCAAAAGATATTAATAATCCTAAATCCATTTTTAC
>NZ_JALMUW010000140.1:0-907 GCF_023846195.1 Spiroplasma endosymbiont of Lariophagus distinguendus | reverse complement strand
AACAATGAGAGTTAGATTATCCAAATTATATAAATTTACCACAAATGCAAATATTTAAACAAATATTTATTATGTTATCAAAATATATTTATTCATCATTGTCAATTAATAAAGGCTTAAATGATGATAATAAAATATTATTACCATATTATTTTGAATTAAAATCAAGTCCTATAAAACCAAATGATAAAGAAATTTGAAAATTCAAAGATGCAAAAGTCATATTAAAATCTGTATATTTTAATTTTACAGATATTAATAACATTAAATTAAAGAATAATGATATTAGTCAAAATGAATTATTTAAACTTGATTATAATCAATTTAACTGATTATCTATAACTAATGAATTAGAAAGTAATAATATTCCATCATTAATTCCAGCAGACTGAACATTAGCAAATGGTGAATATGGTAAGTATTTTACAAGATTAATTATTCATAAAAATAAAACTGAAAATGCTTTAAATTTATATGGTTCAAATAAATCTCAATTATTTTCCAAATTAGAACTTTATAAAGAAATATTACAAATTGATAATAATAACGAATTTGAATTACAAATTGAAAACCCGATTAATAATTTAAATCGAGTTGAAATTAATGGAATATTTGGCGCAGGAAATTATGATTTGATTTTAATTACTGATAAACAAGAAATTAATTTAAAAAACATTAATTTATTTGATAAATATAATGAAAATATCTCATATATAAACTTAGAAATTTAGTTATCAAAATATCCATTGGGATACTTACCATTTCATCATATATCTGTTTTTTCAATAGGTTTTCCACCATTATAAAATTTTGTTATTTCAGGAACATCTGAAAAATATATTTTAAATTCATTTTGAAAATCAACTGATGAAATGTTTTTAATATCAGACATTCATATTTTTTGAAC
>NZ_JALMUW010000014.1:0-19407 GCF_023846195.1 Spiroplasma endosymbiont of Lariophagus distinguendus | reverse complement strand
CAACAATTAAAAATGAGAGTTTTATCTCTCATTTAAGTTTTTATCAAATCTAACCATTAAGTTGATACGCCCATGATTTTATTAAAAAATAACGTGTTATATATTTTACATTTTTAATGTATGTACTTTTAATGAAGGAGTTGAAACCGAAATATTTTGTACATCTTTATTAATTTTTTTAATAACAAAATTTGATATTTTATTATCATTTTCTAAGTTTTTCTTTACAAAAAATTGTTTTTTATAACATTCAAAATACTGTTCTTTTCAATATTTAACTATTTCTTTTTCTTTTTTATAAAGTTTAATAGAAAATTTATATCAGAATTTATTGATTGATAATTCTAACTCAAGATTATTAACTAAGAATTCATTATTTATATTTTTACTTAATAAAAAATTTTGATGTTCTAAAAGTTGAATTTTTATTTCTTGAAAATTATAATTTTGTTCTAAAATTGAATCTTTTATCATATTTATATCTTCGTCACAATAGTTATTTCTATTAAATATGATTTCATTTAAAATTTTATTATTACGTTTATATAATTTTTTTATATTTAATATTTTTTCATTTATCTCTTTTAAATGTTCTTCTTTCATTTTTTTCCTTTCAAAAAAATTAATTTATTTTAATTTTTAAAATAAACTATAAATAATAATAATAATAATAAATGATTATCTAAAAAACATAAAAAATGCTTTTAACACTATTAAAGTTTTTATTATTACTTTTTTTTGAAATTTGACTTATTTTGAAATAATATAAAAGATTCTAAAGTTGACAAATTTTTTTTATTTTCTATACTGTATATAACTAAATATTAGTTTTTAATCTATTTACTTTCATAAAAAGTAAATGGGTTTTTTATTTTGAAAGGAAAATTAAATATGCCAAAAAAATCAAATTTTGAAAAAAAAGATTGAAAAGAAAAAGAAAAATTTGATGAAGAACAAATAATCCACTCAAGTATTTTTCATACAATAACAATTTTAGAAGTTTTAAATGATAATCCTATAATATTTTTTAAAAAATTAAATCATATTATTAAAGAACTATATATAGAAACTATTTTATTAAAAATGCCAAATACATATGGTTCAAATGCTAACTCAGAGTTTTATTATATAAATCAAAAAGCACAATATGATTACTTTTCAATTACTGTAAATATTGAACAAAAAGCGTTAAAATTATTTTTTTGTTCAAAAAGTTTATACCTACAAGGATTTACTTTTGAAACAACTTATTATTATTTTGAAGATAGCACATTAATAAATCCTAATATAAAAAATATTTTTTGCCAATCTTTACCTTTTGTAGGAAGTTATGTAGCAAGTAATGGACTCCAGGCACATAATAATTATTCTTGACAAACAATACATAATGATTTTTTATTGTTAACAAATTCTAACTTAAATGAAAATCAAATTAAATGCTCATTAATAGGAGTAATTCTAGCTACATCAGAAAGTATTCGTTTCAGAAGTGTTAAATATTTTATTCTTCAAAGTCAAAGACCTATAAATCCAATAATACAAAGTTGAGTTTTTTTTCAAAAAATTATAAGAAATTGAGATCGCGGAACACATAATGCTATTAATTATCTTTTAAATAAGGTAACTTAAATAAATATTTTCACCAAGAATTAAGTAATAATGGATTAAGAATAATGGTTTTTAACACAAGCATGTATCATGCAATTAACAATTATCAAAATCCACCATTAATAACTCCAAATCAAAAATGAAAAATAAAAAAATTACAAGATTGAATAGATATCGGTATTAAAATCTGTGAAAAACAAAAATACGCTATTGCTAAAGAAATAAATAAATTTCAAAACTTAAATAATCTTATTGAAATACTGAAAAATTTTAAAAATGATATTATTACAAATAAAAAATTACAAGACGAAATAAAAACAGCAAAAGATTTTGCTGATAATATTATTGAAATAAATAAGGTTTTTGATATAAAGACAAACCCAGAAAATATAAAAAGTTGTTATATTTAAAAAATAAATTATTCTTTTATTTTAACTCTTTTGACTCAATTTCATCAATGTTGTTACTTCTTCTTCTGTCAAATAACGATATTCACCCATTGCTAAACCTTTTAAAGTAATATTAGCAACTTGTAAACGCTTTAAAGTAATTACTCTACTTCCTACTGCTTTAATCATACGTTTAACTTGTTGATTTTGTCCTTCATGAATAGTGAGATGTAGTAAAGTATTTTCTTTTTTTATATTTTTATAAATTATTTTAACAATAGCAGGAGAAGTTGTAAATGAAGTTGATAAAATAATACCGTCTTGTAGTTTTTTAATAGCATTTGATGACAAAATACCACTTGCCAATACTTCATATACCTTATCTATTTTATAACGAGGATGAATAATAGCATTAGTAAATTCACCATCATTAGTCATTAACAACAAACCTGAAGTATCAAAATCTAAACGACCGACTGGGTAAATTCTACTATTAATATTAGTAAAATAATTCATTACCGTTGGTCGATTTTTAGGATCACTTACTGTTGTTAAACAATTGGGTGGTTTATAAAATACTAAATAAATATGATTGGATTGTTGAATAATTTGATTATTAACCTTAATAATATCACTACTTGTAACTTTAAAACCTAACGTTGTAATAATTTGCCCATTAACTGTTACTTGCCCATTAATAATTAGTAATTCTGCTTTTCGTCGTGAACATACTCCAGAATTAGCAATAACTTTTTGCAAGCGTTCTAAATCATTATTCATTAGTAAAGTTGTAGATTTCTTGTTCATCATTTTGGTTATTAAATTGGGGCAAAGTTGGTAATTGAGTTAAAGATTCGATATTAAAATGATCCATAAATTCATCAGTTAAATCATATAAAATTGGTTTTCCTGGTAATTCACTACGACCAATCTCGGTAATTAAATTTAAACTTTTTAGTTTAAAAATAATAGAATCACAATTTACACCACGAATATCTTCAATTTGTGGTTTAGTAACTGGATGATTATAAGCAATAATAGCAAGTGTTTCTAAAGCTGCTTGTGATAAACGTATTAAAGGTTGTTGTTTTAATACTTGATAACGATTATAATGAATAGGTTTTGTTGTTAATTTATAAATATTACCAACTTTAATTAAACTTAAACCACTGGTATCATCATCATTTAATTTCATTTGTAAAGATACAATTAAATTTTCAACAGTTTTTGGTTTTTTTGTTAATTCTAAATATTCAGCAAGTGTTAATAAATCAAGGCCTTCATTCCCAGCAATAAATAATAAACCTTGTAAAACTGCTAATCTTTCGTTTGTTTTTCAATTGCTATTATTCATTTTTCTCACCTCGATAAATTACTGTAATTTCAGTAAAAGTATTAGTTTGTATAATATGTAACATTTGATGATTTGCAAGATCTAAAATTGCAATAAAAGTAATAATAAAATAATGTAAAGTTAATGTTTTAGTAAAAAATAATTGTTCTAAAGTAAAGTGTTGCTTGGGATTTTTTTTCAGTAACTGTTTAATTTCTTTAGCGCGATCTTCAGCTGAAATTAAGTTTAATGCTAAATTAACTGGTAATTTATTTTCATTTTGTAATCTATTAAATAAATTTAACATTGCTTGTGTTAGTTTATTAACATTATTTTTTACCAAAATTGGTGTAATTTCATCAACTAAATATGTTTTTAAATCACTAGGTGCTTTTGTTAATAATTGGGTTCTATATACAGCCTGTTCTTTAAAATAATTACTTATTTCTTTAAATTTTTTATATTCTAATAAACGAGCAATTAATTTTTGACGATTAACTTCATTTTCATAAGCACTATCTACTACTAGTTCTTGTTTTGGTAATAATTGTTTTGATTGCAATTCTAATAAATAAGCAGCAATCGGTAAATATTCACTTACTAAATCAATGTTTTTAATTAATTCTTCATTAATAAAATGAACATATTGGTTAGTAACATCATTTAGATTTAAATCTAAAATATCAATATTTTTTTCTTTAATTAAATGCAAAAGCAAATCCATTGGTCCTTGAAAAGATTCAATTGTAATTACTGGTTGTAACATTATTCTCGTTCCCTCAATATCATTTTATACTTATTAATATTAATTATAACTTAATTTAATAGTACTTGATTAATCTTTAATAAATAAAAAAACTTATTTTTAATTTTTTAATGATTAAAATAAGTTTTAAAAGTTATTATATATTTAAATATTATTATTTAACTTCACGTAACGTAATATGAATATTTTCGGCAGATATTTCAAATTCTGAAGCTGTCTTTATATCTGGAAAGCCTTTACTTAGATCATATTCTAATTTAAACTTTAAATTAAAATAACCATTTTTTTCATTAGGATTAAGATTAAATCCACTTTCAGGGTTAGTAATAGTTATTACACTATCATTTCATTTAGAAGCAAGAATACTATAAATTTTATTAATTTTAGCAAAATAACCATTTGTTATAACTTGTTCTTTTATTTTTCCATCTTTGTCATAATCTGAATACTTATCTGAAGCTTTTGGTAATTCCTTTACTGTATCAACTGTTCAGTCAGAAAATATTTTTGAAATTTGTGTTGTTGCATCAACAAAAGTTTGGTTAATCTTAATAGCAGTAGTACTTTCAATATCACCAGTATTAAAAGTAGATTTACCATCATTACCAACTAAGAAATCAATAGTAATATTACTAACATTACCATTAAATACAATTGATTTATCATCATTATTGGTCACCGTTGGATCTGTCATTTTAAATAAAGTTGATTTAGGAACATTTGAAAAATCAGCTGAAAATTCAAAACTTAAACTTAAACCAGAATATTGAACTTTATCTTTAATGGCAACATTTAAATTTTGTTTAATATATGATAACTGAGTTCTAGCAATTTCTTCTTTATCTTTTTTTTCTGCTCCTTTAATTTCTCCGGTTATTGGTAAATTTTCAACATTAATATTTAGATTATCTTTAGTAATTTCTTCTTTAATAAAGTCTCTAATTGCATCAGCTTTTTTTTGATCACTAGTATGACTTGTATCATTATTAATTGTAATTTTAATATTTTTAGTAACTGATCGTAAATTTAAATAAGAGATTTCTGCTTTTACTCATAAATGACCATTGACTAATTCACTACCAGTTGGTAAAACAAACTTAGGTTTGTCTTTTTCATCATTATCATTATCTTTTTTTGGAACATAGTCCATAATTTTGACATGTGCATCAGGGTGATATCAATTTGTTGGATGTTCATTGGTACTTTCTTTAAGTTTACTAGAGAAAAAGTTACCAATAGCTGTTTGCACAGAAGTATCTAATTCGCTAAAAATTTTACCTTTCATTTCTCCTATATTGGTATCATCTGATAAATTAAGATCAGCCTTAATTTGCACACTACTATCAGTAACAAAAGAGGCAGCAAAATTAAGAATATCCCTTGGAGTCATTTGATTATTTTCACTACCACAAGCAACAACTGTTACAACTGGTGTTGTTGCTAAAGCAAGTGTGCCCAGTAATTTTAATAAAGATTTCACAAAAACGCTCCTTATCATTTCATTTAATTAATATTTTTAAAATACTGTAACATTATAAACAATTTTAAACTAAATTACATTATTATTTCTAAAATTATTGGTTTAATATCGTATTTTTTATTAGTAATCTGAAATGTAGAAATTGCCAAATCTAAAAATTGTTGATGAAAATGTTGATCTTTATTAGTATGGAGTTCCATAATTACACTATTTTTTTCAACTTTTTGACCATGAATTTGTTTTAAATAAATTCCTGCCACTGGATCAATGATATCAGTTTTAGTAGTTCTTCCTGCTCCTAATATTACTGATAATTCACCTAAAGCATAATTATTAGTAACATCTAAATAGCCCGATAATTGTGCCTTAACTTTAATAATATATTTAGCTGGTGGTAATTTATCAATATTTTCAAGATATTTAGTATCTCCACCTTGACTTTTAACAAAATCATAAAAAATTTGTAGTGGTTTTTCACTAGTAAACATAGCATTAGCTTTATCAATACCCTCTTTTAAGGTTTTTACGTTTTTAGTTCCCAATAAGGCTAAAGCTACTAAATTACTAACAAGAATTTTCAAATCTTCTGGTCCTTTATTTTTTAAGCTTAAAATAACTTCTTGTAATTCTAGTGCATTACCAATTGTTTGTCCTAAAGGCTTATTCATATCACTAATAATAGCATAAATTTTTTTATTAAAAGCTTTACCAATATGTACCATTAATTTTGCTAACTTTCTTGCAGTTACTATATCCTGAACAAAGGCACCTTTTCCACATTTAATGTCTAGTAAAATTAAATCAGCACCCATCGCTATTTTTTTAGACATAACACTAGCAGCAATTAATGGTAATGAATCAACTGTTCCTGAAACATCACGTAATGCATATAATTTTTTATCAGCAGGCACTAAATTACTAGTTTGACTAATAATACTCATACCAACTTTATTAACAACTTTAATAAAATCTGATATTGCCAAATCACATTTAAAATTTGGAATTATTTCCAATTTATCAATAGTACCACCAGTAATACCCAATCCTCTTCCAGAAATTTTTGCAACCTTTAATCCACAAGCAGCAGCTAATGGACCAAATACTAAACTAGTTTTATCACCAACACCACCAGTTGAATGTTTATCAATACTAAAACCAGTAATTTGTGATAAATCCATGGTTTCACCACTATTAATAACGGCTTTTGTATATTCTACTAATTCATCATTAGTCATTCCCTGAAAATAAACAGCCATTGCTCAAGCACTAATTTGATAGTCTGGTATTGTTTCATTAACAATACCTTCTGTTAAAAATTTTAGTTCTTCTTTATTTAAACTTTGTCCTAATTTCTTTTTAGAGATTAAATCAATCATATACATTTTAATAAAACACCTTACTTTCTTTTTATTAAATAACAATTGCAATTGCAATTGCATTAGTTTCATTATGTGATAAAGATAAAAGTAATTGATAATTCTTAATGATAGTTATTGGTTGATTATATTGATTATAACTAATATCAATATTTTTAAATGTTAACTTTTCTTGTGGTAATGCCTTAAAAATTGCTTCTTTTAATGCTCATCTTCCTGCCAAAAATTCCTGTTGACGTTGTAAAGAATATTGATTAAAAAGTATAATTTCTTTCTTACTTAAAATTCTTTTAGCAAATTCTTCAATATTTTCTATTCGATTTACTTCAATAATATCTATACCTACACTACGCATTGTTAACTCCTTATATAAAATAAAAGGTTAAAACCCTAAAATCCTTGTTTTTATTATATAATTAATATGAAAGAAAGTGTGATATTAATTTCAATAAATCAAATAAATTTTGAAAAGATGGTGGTATATTAATGACATTTTACTTAAATCAAAAACAAAAATCATTAATTAAAGAACACTACCAAAACTATAAAGTTGATAATAAAAATAGTAGTTATGAATTATTTCAATATCATAATATAACAATTGAAATTTATCAAGAAAAAGTTATTTTTAAAGGTACTAAAGAGGATATTATTGCAGAATATCGTAGAATTTGAAATCAACTTGATGAAAATCAATCACCAGTCATTGGCAATGCTGAATTTGGTATTAATAATTTTTTTGGTCCACTTGTTATTATTAGTTCTTATATTGGTTCGGGTAATTTAGAAAAATTACGTTTACTTAACATTCGCGATTATAAAGACTTATCACAAAGTAAATTTATTGAATTAGCACAAGATATTATGAAAACAATTATTTTTGAGTCAGTAATCATTAACAATCGTAAATATAATCAATGAATTGATGCGGGTTATAGCCCCAATATTATTAAAACCTGAGGAGAAAATCAAGCATTAGTTCGTATGTTACAACATAGAATTCAATATGATACTATAGTTATTGATCAATATATTAATGAAGATACATATTACAAATACATTGAAAATATGAAAGATAATCGTAATAAAATTATTAAAGATAAAGTTCAATTTGTTACTAATGCAGAAAGTAAGTATTTAGCTATCGCTTGTAGTACTATTATTAGTCGTTATTTATTTTTAGAAGAAATTAAAAAAATAAAAGGTATTGACACTAATACAATTCCATTAGGTACTGGAAAAGAAGTTAATATATTTTTAGAAAAAATTAAAAATGAAAAAACAATTGAATTTAATAAATTTCTTGAACGTCATAGCAAAAAATCATTTACTGAATTTTTTAAATAAATAATTAAAACTTAATTTTTATTAACTATATATAAAAAATATTTTTTATTTAAAAACTATCAAATAAATGATATAATCCAAATCAGATATATGTTTAAATATATTTTTAAGTCCTATTTTGTTTATAAAAACAAAATAGGACTTTTATACTTAAAGGAGAAAATAAAATGCCAAAAGAAGAAAAAAAACCTTTATTAGAAAAAAATAAACATACTAATTATGGAATTACCCAGCAACAATCTTCTATAAATAATAGTAATTCAAGTAGTACTGAAAGTCTTAATAGTTCAAGTACAATCATCGAAATAGAAGATAGTGAAGAAAATAATTGAATAACTTGTAATAGTCGTTATGGAGGAACAACACAAAAAAAACTCGATGATAATGGAAATTGAAAATATGAAACCCAAATTAGAAATAACTTTGATAGTTTAACTTTTTTTAATGAAAGCACTATTACCATTAATAACAATCAATACTGACAAAAACTAACATTTGTTGAAAAAAATGGAACAGTAATTATAGTGATTTTAGAATTATTAAAAATAAACTTTAATAGAAATACAATAGAAATATATAAAAAAGAATACAATGATGTTGATGAATATATTGATGATAATTTAGATTTAAAAACTTTTCAAAAAAAAGAAAGAAAATTATCACTTGAAGATCAATTCTTAGAAGGTATTACTATAAAAACTATTAATAATCTTAATAAATTTATAACAAATACCAACTCACTTAATGAACAATTAAAATTATTTAAAGAAAATTCTAATAATAGAGTTTTAAATGTTTTATTAAAACTATATAAATATTTAACAATAATACAAAATTTTATTGATCAAACAAAACCAGGAATAATAAGAAATATTGCATATAAATTTTTAGGATTATTAGAAATTTATATTGGACTTACTGGTAAAAATTTACAAAGAGTAGTTTCTAATTTTCCCATTGATGGTAAAGAACATACATCCCAAGATTATATTGATGCTATATTTTGAAATTGACAAAATTATGTTATGGTATTACTTGATACTGCACTTGGCACATTTTTCACTTCAGCAGCTTCAAGTTGATCACGAGATGTTTTTTTTAATAAAAAAAACAAAACAAATCCCATTGAAATCAATCAATTTAATACCAGTGACTTTGAAAAATATAAAGAAATATTTGAAACATTTTTATTTGAAGAAGACCATCAAAAATTAATGAAATATTTTTCAAATATTTCCATACTTAATGATTTAATACAGAAATTTAATCAAATTGAAAATTGTGTAGAAACAGAATTTGAATATCATCCAAATTTTAAAAAAGAAATTGAACGAATTAAAAAACTAATTATTAATTCACAAAATGAAAATAATAATGTTAATAATGATAGTGAAATTAAACAAGTAATATCTTTAGCAAATAAAACAATTAAAACTATGGAACAACAAAATAATAAACCAATAGCATTAGTAACTAATTGAGGACGTAATCTTTTAGTTAATTTAACTTTAGAAACACTAACATGGGCAGGTAGTCATATTATTCTAACTGGTTCATCAGAAAATACTTCTAAAGAAGATTTTAATTTACATGATTGAATCACGAAAGACATTTTTACTACAGGTGCTTTAGCAGCAAATATAAGTCGTTATTTTGTTATGAGACCAATTAATAATATTTTTAAATCGGGTTTAACAAACTTAGGAATTCCAACTAATCTTTGTCCTGAAAAACTTTCAAAATGAGTTGAAAAACAAACTCGATATAAAAAAATATTAATGGCAATCCCTTTATTTTTATCAGTCACTTGTACTGTTAATGCTGTTAAAACAGAAGCTGCATTAGTTACTGAATATGGATTTCAAAAAGCCACAAAATTATTTTATGAAAAATTTGTTAGATGAACAACATTAGGATTTTCAATTGGTGTAACAGCAATTGATATGATTGCTTTTGCTATTTCTGATTTTTATAAAGATGTATTTAATCAACCAATAACTATAAAAAAAATAACAGAAATATTAACTAGTTGTTGTGGATTTACTAAAAAAGAAGCAGTTTTTCTTGAAAAACATTTAGAAAAATTAGAAAACAATGGGAAATTCACAACTTTTGATGAATTGTTTAAAAAATATCAGGAAGAAGAATTTGAAGATTCTGGTATTGAAGAAGTTTTATCACAACAAATAGAATCAGAAAAATCATCAAATGAAAAAGAAACTGATGACGAAACATCAATAGAAGAATTTCCTATTGACAATCCATATGAATTTGCAAATGATATAAATAACCAACCATCAACAAGTACAGGAATATACCATCCAATGCCATTCAATTAAAAGCACTATTTAAATTTAATTTTTAGTCACTCTTTTTAAAAGAGTGACTTTTTTAATATTTTATATTTATTTTTTTTCTAAAAAATGTACACTGATTTTGGGTATTTTAGATGTATAAGAATAAATATACCAAAAAAGTAGTGAGAAAGGGATTTTTATGGATGAAAAAAATAAAAGAGAAAAAGAAATAGCAAGAATAAAAGAAAAAATTGCAGCTAATAAATTAAAAAAAGAATCCGAAAAAGCTGAAAAAGAAAGACAACAACAAGAAATCGAAAATAAGAAAAAAAATGAAAATAAAAAAACTTTATAAAATTAATATTTAAAGAAAAAATCACTTAATAATTAAGTGATTTTTTTATAAAAATGAATAATTTTAATATTTTGGTTTTCTTTTTCATTTTGAATTATTATCAACATTACGTTTAAAATCATTTCTATTATTATGAGATGAAAAATTTAATTTAGTTGGTACTTTAACAACATTTTTAGGTAAATCTCAACCTGTAGTATCTAGTAAAGTAATTTCATGATTTTGATAATATTGAATTTCTTGAATTTCATTATATTGAACTCTATTACTTACTAAAGTAATAGCAGTTCCTTGTGCTCCAGCACGAGCTGTTCTACCAATACGATGAGTATAGTATTCATATTCACGTGGAATATCATAATTAAAAACATAATCAATGCCATTAATGTCAATTCCTCTAGCAACAACATCAGTAGCAATTAATACTCTAACCTTACCATTTTTAAATTGTCTCATTGCTTCCATACGTTCTCTTTGACTTTTATCGCCGTTAATAACAGCACATTTAATATTATTTTGTTCTAATAATTGTGCAATTTTGTTAGTAAAAGCTTTTGTATTTGAAAAAACAATACTTAATTGTGGTTGTAATTTTTGATATAAAGTAACTAATGCAGTTTCTTTTGTTATATTACGACAATCAAAATAATATTGTTTAATATTTGCTTGTTGTAATTTTTGACTTTCATCTTCAACAGTAATACTAACTGGATTATTTTGATAATCATCAGCAATTTTTAAAACTGGTTTTGACATTGTTGCTGAAAAAAGGACAGTTTGAATATTTTGTGGTGAATTCTCAAATAAGAAATCAATATCTTTTTTAAATCCCATTTTTAACATTTCATCTGCTTCATCTAAAACTAATGTTTTAATTGAATTTAATCTTAAACTACCACGATTAATATGATCAGTAATTCTTCCTGGTGTTCCAACAACTATATTACTAGTTCTTAAATCATATAATTGATTTCTAATAT
This sequence comes from Spiroplasma endosymbiont of Lariophagus distinguendus, assembly GCF_023846195.1. NCBI lineage: Bacteria > Bacillati > Mycoplasmatota > Mollicutes > Entomoplasmatales > Spiroplasmataceae > Spiroplasma > Spiroplasma endosymbiont of Lariophagus distinguendus. Next base: position 7,476 of record NZ_JALMUW010000014.1, on the reverse strand, counting down.
TAACACCACCACATAATAAAGCAACATTAACACCATTTAAAAAATAAGCATATTTTTTTACTTGTTTAGCAACTTGGATTGCCAATTCTCTAGTTGGACAAACAATAATGGCTTGATTACGATATAATTTTATATCTAAATTATGTAATATAGGTAAGACAAAAGCAGCAGTTTTTCCGGTTCCGGTATGACTTTTTCCAATAATATCTTTTTTTTGTAAAGAAACTGGAATTGTCTTCTTTTGAATTGGTGTTGCGGTAGTATAACCTCATTTAGCAATAGCAGCAGTTAATTCTTGTTTTAAGTTTAGTTCTGTAAAACTCATATATTTCTCCTTAAAAATAAATTTTGAATAAATTTAGAAAAAATGATAATTATAACCTGAAAAATAACCTCTAAAAGAGGATTATTTTAAAAAAGGATTAGTTTTATTTATTATTTATATATAATATACTTACTTACATTTTAAAGTATTAATTCATCTAATTTTTCTAAAATTAAAAGTTGTCAAATAATTTCATGATATTATTTATTTCTTTGACATCATTAACAACTTTTTGATATTTTTTTATCAATCATATCTTAAAAGAAAATTGCGAATTAATCAACAACTTAAATATAATACACTATTTTTAATTAAATGTAAAGATAAATTTTTAGAAATGAAAATATAAAAATAATAATTAAAATACTATACAAATTTTTAATTTTAATCAATTTAAAAATTTAAATTATATTAGAAATTTTTTATCATAACAAAAAAATTTGAAAAATAATATAAATTATCAAACATTAGTATCTGCTTTTTTAATAATTCAATTATCAAATAAAATATGATTATTTTTATGATTCTTAATCATTCCAGTTAAAAAACTAGTGTTTGCATAACGAATAGTTAAATAATTATAACCATGCATACCACCCGCATTTCTTTTAACTTTAAATGTATTATCATCTAATTTTTCCACACTAGTTATATCACTTAAAGTAGGATTTTTTGCTCCTTTTCAAAGACCATTTAAAGTAACTGAAATATTACCTTTAATAAGATCTTCGGTTGTAGCTTTAGAATTTATTTTTGAACTAATATAGTCACTAATATCACTCATTTTTTTATTATTTTGAACAAAGTCATCAAAATCTCCAGGATTCATATATATTGTTAAATTATTATCAGTAGTTATATCAATACGCCCTTCAGCAAATGCACTTTTTGTATAAAATATTTTACCTAATGCTGTTGCTGTTTGCTCTGCTCATTCACCTTGCGTTTGATTAGGACTAATATTAATAAAATCTAAAGTCATTGGTGTTAATCTTAATCCTGAAATGCTTCAATCACTAATAGTGATTTTTCCAAAAGCATTAATTTTCTTTTTATTTTCTTCAGGCACTCCTTGTTTTCCAACAAGTCACTTAGTAATCTCATCTGAAAAAGCTGTTGCTGTTGGTGATAAATAATTTTTCAAAGAATCAATTGCTTCATCAATTGTAGGTTTAGTAAGCGCTTCATACATATGATCACCACTAGCATAAACATCATTTTTTTGAAGCACTTCTGATTGAGCATTAATATCAACTTTAGTAATATTAACTTTATTGTTATTAAGTTTTTCAGTAATTAATTCTTTTGCTTTTTGTAATAAACTTTCACTATCAGTAGTGGCGTTTTCCATTTCTATCATAAAATTTTTTAATACTTTTGTTACATTACTAGTTGAAGCTTCAATTAAATCTTTTAAATTAGCACCAGTATTAGCGTAATTAAAATCAAAAATATTAGATACTTCAATTTCTGTCTTTTTGTTACTTTCATCTTTATAAGATAATTTTAATTTTAAATCTGCAGTAAGTTTATATCACATTGTTATGTTATACGTTGCTGGATCATAATTTTCAATACCAAAATCAGCATTTTCCTTAGTTCAATTGAATTGTTTATTTGTCATTGTTGTTTCATTAAAATCAATTTTTAAAATTTCACTAGTAGTTATATTATTAAATAATGGTTTTAAATCAGATGGTTGTAATAAATAATCCTCAATAATAAGATTTGTAATATCTTTTTGAAGCCTAGTTAAAAATATATCTTTTATTTTACTATCAACTAGAGTGTCACTATCTTTAGATAAACTATTTAAATTATTAGTAATATCTTTTCCAGATTCACCAAATTCATCTTCAAAAGTTAAATTCTTATATTCACTAATTAAATTTGCAAGTCCTAAACTAATTTGCTCTTTAGCTTTTTTTAATAATTCTTGTACATCAGCATTTTCCGATACTTCATCATCAGTATCAGAACTATTACCATTTCCACATGCCACTACATTTACTGCTACTGGTGCTGTTAATCCAAAAATTGCTAATAATTTTAATATTCCCTTCACTCTAGTACCCTCCTAAAATTTCTTTTAATATCTTTTATTAAAGTTTTAGTATATTCTATAATATTTATAATTAAAATGTTGTGAATATATTAATTTTAATATTTATGTAAACTAATAATTTGATTATTTTTCTACTTATAATATATTATAAGTATTAATAATATATTATAAGAAACTAAACTATTCATATTCTATATATAAATTAATTTATTATAATTTTTGTAATATTTAAATTTTTAAAAAGAAAAAATAAACTACTCAAATTGAGTAGTTTTAAAATATTTTAGTTAATTAAAATATTGGATAAATAGGCATTATTACTAAAACAATATACTTTAATTTAAAATGATAGAAAAAATTTTGATGTGAAAAAATGAATCAATTCCAAAATTTGCATAATTTGATAAAAATCATCTAAAATAAATATAATCCTTATCGCGTCAAATATTTAAAGAAACATTTATACTATTTCCACGACCAGCACTATCAATTGTGTTTATTTTTATATTATACATACTATTACTGTTTCCTGTCCCCATATTTTGCAAATTTTTTTGTATTAATGGGTGTTTCTAAGTTTTAAATACTATTTGTGTCGTTTGCTAATCTAACAGAAAAATTATTAAGAGATTTATTAAAATGAAATGTTTTATATTTTTCTGTAAAATTATCTCAGGAATTAGAAAAAGTACTTCATTTTAGTAATTTATATGTATTAGAACTATCTGTAAAATTAGAATGTAATCCGTTATAGGAATCCTTAAATTCGTAATCAATGGAATAGTTAGAAATATTATTCATAATTTTCCATCCTTTCAATTAAAAAATAAAAAAACACCTAACAATAGGTATTTTTGTGATTAAAAAAGTAAAATCCTAAAATAATTAAATAAAATTAATAAATATTTTCAACATATCTTTTAAATTTGATTAATTTTATTCCTTAGAACTCATACTTCTTAGAACCTGTTTAGAACATTAATCGGTAATGTTTAGTTTTTATAATGTTGGTGGTTGATTTCTGCTTGTTGAATTTGGATTTTGTAAATCCATAGCATTTACTTGAAAAGAGTTAAATGGTTCTCTTTGTTGTCTTACTGCTTTTTGTTTTATCTCATCTATGACTACTTTTACAGCACCAACACTAGCACCAACACCACCACCAAGAAGAGTGGCACCAGCAATAACCTCACCTGGACTAGGTGAGATAACCACACAACCAATACCAGCAACAAACCCAACACCACCACCGATAGTACCACCAACAATAGCACCATTTTTCGCATATTTTTTAATTATTTGTTTTTTTGATTTTTCTTGTTTAATTCCACTTCGCATATTTTTTCTCACTTTCTACTTTAAAATATAAAACCTATTTACTTTAAAATGAAAGTAAATAGGTTAAACACTAATATTTAGGTAATATAATACTAACATAAATATTAGTGTTTAGAATCTTTTTTCAATAATTTTTCATTTTCATTAAATTATATTTTATAAACAAAAAAAATAATTGATTATAATTGATAATATGTAAAGGAGAAAAAAATAATGGACAGATTACTAGAAACCACAACGAAAACTATAGAAAAAACTAAAACCAAAAAGACAAGTTGATTTAAGTTATTTAGATTAATTATAATTAAAATTAGTTACAGTTTTATTACAGCATTTTTATTTTTATTTTCAATAGTAATTTCGGTATTGATCATTAGTGTTTTGTTTTTTTTAAATTTATCAATAGAAGATTTTATTATTGATTTACAATACTATATTATGATTTTTTATAGTATATTTCTATTTATTTTTATTTTATTAAATGCTATAAAAATTTTTGGTACTCAATTTGAAGATAGTTCTTTCCTATTATTACTTACTAAACCTTATACAAGAAATGTTATTATTTTAACTCAATACGCTGCTTTATTTTTTATGAGTTTAACTTTTATTTTCATAAATATTATTGCTTTATTAATCTTTGGCGGGATTTGCGGAATTATTATAAAAGTTTCTTATTTAACTTTTTACGTATTAACAATCCTAAAATTTTTTGGCTTTTGCTCTTTATTTGCTGCTTTAGTTACTGTTGGTGTAGTAACAATGTTAGCTTTTACTCCATCACAAACAGTTTTTTTAATTTTTGTTATTTTCTGTAGTCTATTTTTATTAGGTGGTTTGCCTTACTCATTAACCAAAATAAATAGTGACATTATTAAAATTAATTTTGAAAATAATATCCAATATACTGTTAGTGAAATCAAAGAAGCAATTTTATTTAAACAAAATTTAGAAAAAGGATTAATTAAATATCCAAATTTAACAAAAGCTATTTTTGATTTTTATTCTAATCTTAGTGATCAAGAATTAAAGGATATTAAAGAAAATAATGTTATTAATAAGCGTATTGATTTTTATCAAAAATTAGGATTTATTAAAACAAATCCTACTGTTAAAACTCTTAGTGGTAAAACAACCTCTTGAAAACCACCTGAATTTCAAAATAAAAATATATTTATGAAAATTACTTTTAATAGTTATTTTAAAAACTTAGATGAATTAAAAAACAATGTTGATAATAATCAAATTACAGAAGACTTAATTAATATAATTAATGATTATGATAAAAAATATAATATTGATTCATTTATGGATCTGCAAAGCGGTAAAGCACCTTCACTATTAACATACGATACTGATATTAATAATACTTATATACAAATTACAGGTCCAATATTAGAACAACCCGTTCCACTATCACCCAAGGAAATTAAAAATATTTTTATTGATACATATGCATATAAATTTGATTTTCGTAATGAATTTAATAAAATTTTTTATAATCCTGTTTATTTTTTAGTTAGAACAACCGAAGAATATATTTATAATCAAATTCATATTTATCGTCAGATTACTAATAATTCTGTTACTAATGATAAAAATTATAAAAATTACATTAGTATTGCAAATAGTTATCAATTTATCAATGCAATAAATTTTATTGAACATTGAAATCAAATTTGGACTTATTTTATGGACTACTATGGTGATTTTTGATTTGAACCTTATGCAACATCTAGTATCGATTTTGATACACAAAAAAATACTTTATTTAGTTATCCTGATTTTAAACTAACATTAAATAATAAAAAAATAAAAACCGATAACATTGATTATTTTCAAAATAATAAATCAGTTCTTGAAATATATTGTGGATTTTCTATCTTTTTATTCTTACTTTCTTATTTAATGTATAATCGAAAAATTGTTAGTTAGGAGAAAACTTATTATGGGAACTACAGAAGACATTATGATTAGTGTCAGAAACTATAACAAAAAATTTAAAAAGTTTAATATTAGTAATATAAATTTTACTGTATTTAAAGGAACTATTCATGCTTTGGTTGGTCAATCTGGTAGCGGAAAATCCGTTTTATTAAAGTCTATCATTGGTGCAATGCCCAGTAACAGATACAGTGGTACAATTAAGGTTAATGATTACAAAGCAGGAAGTGCAAAATCAAAATTAAGCTTAGGTTATTCCTTAAATTTAGAAAACTTTCCACAAGGTTTAACAGCTTATAATTTTCTAAAATATTTAGGACAAACAACTACTATTACCGATAGTGCTTTAGAAGTTAATTTACAAAAATTATTAAATAATTTTAATTTATGAGAACATCGTAATAAGGGTTTAAATTCTTTCTCTTCAGGAATGAAAAATAGAATTATGCTAATTCAAGCCTTAGCACATGATCCAGAACTAGTAATTCTTGATGAACCGGGTGCAAACTTAGATTCAGAGTCACGAAAATATTTTACAAATGTATTAAAAAGATTAAAAGCAGAAGGTAAAACTATTTTCTTAACAACTCATATGATTAACGAGGTTAAAGATATTATTGATGATTGTACTATTATTGATTTGGGAAAAATGCTTTATAGTGGATCAATAGCAAAATTTGATGTTGGCAAAATTTTTATTTTAACTACCAACAATTTACCATTAACAGCCACTATATTAACAAAATATCAATATCAATTTAAATATCTTAAAGATTTAAATGAAATCTTAATTCGCTTAGATACACAAGAAAAAATTGATAATCTTAGTTCAATTTTAAATAAATATAAAATTGGTATTCAAAATCTTTATGAAAAAGAAATAGATTTATCACATTTAAAAAATTTTTTATAAAATAAAAAAACAAAAATTTAACTATAAAATTTCTAATCTTTTTAATTTCTCATAGTATAATTATTTATAAACTTAATATAAGTTTAATTATTTTAAATAAATACCTTTACATTTTAATAAGGAGAAAAAATGCGAAAAGTTAATGAATGAATAAATAAACATCAACATGAATTTAAGAAAACACTTGAAGAAAGAAATCAAATAAAAATAAATTGAGAACAAGAACACAAAATAATTAATAATTTAAGAGAAGAAATAAACAACAAATATAAAAAAACTAATTTAACAAAAAAATAAGTTACTCTATAGAGTAACTTATTTTTTTGTTAACTATTACATTTTGCTAATTTTGCTTGATGTTCTAAATTAAAAGAAAATTCACTATTCAATTCTACTTGTAAATTAGGATTTGTTTTTAAACGAAGTTTATATTTTTTAGAGTAATAAGCAAAGTATCAAGTTATTGCAAAAATCACATTACTTAAAATAAATACTAACTCAATAACCATAGCAACTATTGCACTTGAATCAGTTGCTGTAACTGCATCATAAATAATAGAATAATAATGTCAAACGAACATTAAACCTAAAGTTACCAAAATAAATGGAAAAGTAATTTTTTCATATCAATTCAGTTTTAATTTTTTATCTAATGCTAATTTTAATACTGTAATTAAAACCATGATATAAATAAACATTGTAATTACAGAAAAAGCTGATGATAAATTAGCAACATTAAAAGATGATGAATATTGTTGATCAGGATGTGAAACTAACCAAATTCCTTTAATCAAATCAGGAATAACTAATCATAAAATTAACATAACAGATGTTACTATTAAATTAATAACTGCTGCTTTAACAGGAATGCCATCTTTATTTAAATTAAAT
>NZ_JALMUW010000139.1:0-912 GCF_023846195.1 Spiroplasma endosymbiont of Lariophagus distinguendus | reverse complement strand
CTTTTTTTTCTACTCCCCCAGTAATAGTGCTATATTCACTAATTTGTTTATTTTTAAATAACGGATTATTTTCTTTAACTAGTAAATAATAATATTCATTATCTTTTAAAACATAAGGTAATATTGCAACACCTTTATTATTAGTTCAAGGCTCTTCAACACCACAGTAAAAGTCTTCTTTAATTAATTTTACGAAAGTAGTTCCTTCATTTGTACATGTACCATTAAAAAATGTTGAATTTTTTAAGTTACTATTAATATTTCTTTTTTTATGTTTTTTATGACGATGTTTATGATTAAAAATTTCGGCTTGTTTTAAATTAATTGGTAGTTCTTGTAAATTGGTTAATGATTCTTGTAAGGTTGTTGGGTTAGTTAATGATTTTATTGGCATAGATTGTACTTTTTGTTTTTCATTATGAAATAATGGAATAATTAATATTCATAATTTAAATAAAAAACTTGGATTAAAATATTTCATTTTAACACCCCTTTCAAAATAATAATTAATAAAAATATATCTAAAATTATGTATTTATTTTAACATTTTTTTATTTTTCTTAGGATATTTGCTTTTATAATGCTTTTATAATAATAAACATGGTATATAATTTAAAGCAAGATTACTATACTTTTGTAAATGAAATTTAAATGTATATTATAGTTTTATCGCTATAATTACTAGGTTTATTTTTGGTTTGTATTTTAGATAATAGAAATTTATTTAATAATCATTTATTAATAAATATTAAGTTTAAATTTAATTAAAAATAATAAAAAAAGTATCAATTTTTACCACAAGTGTAAATTTGATACTTAATTAAAATAATTTTATTTTATTTAAAACATTAAATCAGAAAATGGAAAACAAGATTTAAATAGGGTAATATATTTAATAGTTTTTTGTTCACT
>NZ_JALMUW010000138.1:0-925 GCF_023846195.1 Spiroplasma endosymbiont of Lariophagus distinguendus | reverse complement strand
AGTAAAAAGGGCTAAGTGCCAAGTGCCATAGTGCCAGTATAAGAAATCAAAATATGGAATCTTTAGTGGTAGGAATAGAAAATAATAATGAAATAGTTATTACTAAAACTAAAAAAATTATTGCAGAACTTGCAAATATTAATTTAAGAATTCGTTATTATACCAATTACATTAATCAATATTGAAATAGTGATGAACAAAAATATAAAAATAAGGTAAGAATATATTTTAATGATTTAGGAGAAATTTATGAAAATTTACCAAAATTTATTAAAAAAGAAAGTGAAATAAGTTCAAATAATTGTTGTTGAAAAACTATTGAATATTTATCTTCTCCAATTGTATTGTTAACAGGTATTTCAATTAGAGTAGCACAAAGATATTTTTCAATAGTTGTAGTATCAGAAAAGTCTATAATAGGTAAAACTTTTATAGAACAATTAGAAATATTAGGCAAAGGAATGTGAGAATCATTAAAAATTCCTGAAAATTATGCTATGGCTGGTGTTGATACACTTACATCTTATTTTTTATCTTACTATCCATTTGGATTAAAAAGTATTATTGATTTATTACCTTCAAATCAATTAACACAAAAAAAGAATTAGATGAATATTTACCACTTGAAATTATTATTAAAAAATTAGAAAAACATTTAGAACTTAAAGAATATGAAAAATTAAATAAAATTAATTCGAACTTAGATAAGTTGTGTACTAATTTATCAACAATTATCAAAAAACATGATGTAATAAATCATATTAAAGATGAATTAAAAAATATTGATTTTAATGATGAATTTACTTTTGAAAAATTTAATTCTTTAATTAGTGCAGAAATCAGTAATGATTTTTTAAAAGAACTTTTAAATGAATTAAGTGAATTATCAAAAACTGATTTAAAAAATGAAGACTATTCTATGAAC
>NZ_JALMUW010000137.1:0-930 GCF_023846195.1 Spiroplasma endosymbiont of Lariophagus distinguendus | reverse complement strand
CATGTTCTTAAGAATGAAAAAAATGCCGCAAAGATAGTTAAAACTATTATTCAAATTTTAGATAATATTAACTAGTAATATTTATTTATATTTTATTTCTTGGTGGTAATTGTGGAGGCGTACCACTTCCAATTGAACTTAGTTGTCCTAAATAATTAATAAAATGATAATCTCATTTTTCAGAAACTAAATCACCAGTATTTTTTTCATTTTTATTTTTATCAATAGTTTCATAAATATGATTTAAATTTTGATTGATAGATGATGAGATAATATTTTTTAATACTAATTCAAAAGGAATATAGTTGCTATTCATAAAAAGTTAACACCAATTTCTAATATTTTAATTTTTAACAATTTTTAAAAAATTATATCATAATAATTTTATTTGATAATGAAATGTTTAATAATTTTTTATTATATTATTCAATAGTTTTTTTAATGTTTTTAGAAACTTATGTATATTTTTTGTTAATAATAAACTTTCTGTTGATATATTATATATAATTATATTATGTTTAAAATTAATCAAAAATTTTAATTATAAAAGGCAGGAAATTAAGTATGGAAAACCTTAGTGTTGGCGAAATAATAACAAAATTTAATTTAACAATTTTATATATTAATCCCAAAATTCCAATTGAAAAAAGAATTATTACTAATATTGGTACTAATCGTGGTGGTTTAGAGTTAACAGGATTTAAAACTAAACAAATCTCACGTAGTCGTCGTATAATTTTATTAAGCAGTAAAGAAAGCGAATATATTTCCTCTTTACCAAAAACAGAATTTAAGAACCATTTTAGTAATATTTTAGAAGATCATATTCCTGCTATTTTTGTAACACCTAATTTTAAATTTAAAAAAGAATTATGTGACTGTGCTAAAGCGATTAATTCAACAGTTCCAATTATTGAAGTATTATTTTTT
>NZ_JALMUW010000136.1:0-933 GCF_023846195.1 Spiroplasma endosymbiont of Lariophagus distinguendus | reverse complement strand
CTAATAAATCATCTACATATACTTTATTTGTAGCATCAGTTAAAAAAGTAGGTGTTCCAACATCAATTATTCTTTTATCATTAGCACTAATACCTTTATCATCTTTTGGAACAATAAAATTAGGATTTTCCTTATTTACTTCTCATAATGAATCAATATTACTATCAACATGAATTTTTAATTTAGGTATAGTATCACTAACATCTTGAATAGTAATACCAGTACCTTCAATTAATCCAATTTTTTGTAAAAAAGTTTTATTACCAGAATCTCAAGTTATTACTCTTGTATCACTTTCATCAAATATACTAGGTGTATTAAAATTATCTGTATTACATGAAATCGAATTATTAATTGCTTTTCTTGGAGTATGTAAATTTGCTTGTTGTAATAAATTATATACTTCCATTAGAACATAATCTGGTTCACTTGGAGGACTAATACTACTTGATAAACCATTACCACTAATAGAAACTGAACTTCTTATAAATGCCATTCCATCAGTTAAATAATAAATAGTCATTCTTGCTGTTGCTCTTTTAACTAATTGTTGTTGAGTTTCATTAAGATTTTTAAATCCTATGACTTCAATTTGATTACCAGTAATAGTATTAATTCTTTCACTTGATATAGCAATTGCCATAATAGTAAAATCAGTTTTAGTATTATCAGTAGTAGTTTGGTCAGCATCTGGTATAAAACCATATATAGTTTTTAAATCATCTTTTGTAATATAATTTAAATTTACATTTCAATCAATATTATTTTTGTTTTCCATAATCTTTATACCTTCCATATCCTTGTACTGCTTGTGATTTATTAACTGTACTAATAACTGATTTATTAGGTTTAGTTACTGCTATATTTAATTGATTAACATTTTTTCTAACAGTAGCATTCATTTCTTTTCTAGTTTTATTAACTCCACCTAAA
>NZ_JALMUW010000135.1:0-942 GCF_023846195.1 Spiroplasma endosymbiont of Lariophagus distinguendus | reverse complement strand
TTCACTAGCACATAATCAAACTAATGGTTATAAATCATATTTAGGACATGACTATACAGTCTACTGGGGGGGCTAAATCAACAATATGGTCATATAAAACAAAAGACAAATATAAGATAAGTTTATATTTTGGAATTAAACCGCTTGATAGTACTGATATAAAATGAGATGGTATTTATCCTGATGGATATTTTGATAATTAAATTTCTAAATTTATATAAGAAACATTTTCATTATATTTATCAAATAAATTAATATTTTGTAAGTTTATTTCTTGTTTATTAGTTATTAAAAGTAAATCATAATTACCAGCACCAAAAATACCACTAATCTCAACTCGATTTAAGTTAGTAATTGGATTTTCAATTTGTAATTCAAATTCATTATTATTATCAATTTTTGAAATTTCTTTATAAAATTCTAATTTAGAAAATAATTGGGATTTATTTGAGCCATATAAATTTAATAAATTTTCAAGTTTAATTTTTTCAATAATTGCTCTTGTAAAATATTTTCCATATTCACCATTACCTAATGTTCAATCAGCAGGAATTAATGAAGGTATGTTATTTGTTTCTAATTCATTTGTAATAGATAATCAATTAAATTGATTATCATCTAATTTAAATAATTCATTTTGACTAATATCATTATTTTTTAACTTAATATTATTGATATCTGTAAAATCAAAATATGCAGATTTTAATATCACTTTTACATCTTTAAATTGCCAAATATCATCAGGTGTAGGATGTATTGGACTTGATTTTAATTCGAAATAATAAGGTAATAAAATTTTATTATCATCATTCAAACCTTTATTTATTGATAATATTGAATAAATATATTCTGATAACATGATAAATATTTGCTTAAAAATTTTTATTTGTTTTAAATTAATATAATTTGGATAATCTAATTTTCATTGTTTAAATAAATTAG
>NZ_JALMUW010000134.1:0-954 GCF_023846195.1 Spiroplasma endosymbiont of Lariophagus distinguendus | reverse complement strand
TTCCAGATTTAAAAATAGAATTATCTTATAAAGATATACCATTAGTTTCCATAACTAACAATTCTATTATTGATAATACTGATGAATGATTTAGTAATAATAGTCCATTTTCAAAAAATATAGATATTGATATTAAATCAAAACTAGACCCAACTTTATTAATTAATACTTTTAATGATTTAAAAAGATTTTATAAATCAGTAACTATTTATTTTAATTATAATATAAATTCTGTAAGTGATACACATGGTGGTGGTTATGATACTAAAGAAAGTTTTAATCCAGCAAAAGAATTAACAAGTTCAACTGAAATTAATTTAAATGATTTAATATTTTCAAAGTCAATACCTAATATTGATAAAAAGAAACATTTTGAAAAAGGTAAAATTGGTAATCATTCTTCTGGATATGCTTATGCTTATTATCAAGGTAATAAATCACAATATAATTTAGTAACTTATGAATTCACAGTAATTGCTGGTATTGAATCAAAATTTAATAATAATAATCCAATTGGATTTGATATATTAAGTAATTCAAATGATAATTTGAATTGAAAAATTAATATTTTTGTTACACCTTGTAAAGGTCATGTAGAAACTATTATAGATTTTGGTGAAAATTCTTATGCTAAAATTTATACAAATCAACAATTAGCAGGTATTAGTAAAATAATTTTAAATGCAAGATAAAAATAGTATATAATTATAATTATTTAAATTATTATGATATGGAGAAGATTAAATATGATTGAACTATGATTAGCAGATGTAATAATACTTTCAGTAATGTTTGGAATAGTATTATTATTATTAATTGCATGTAAAGGTCATGATTTATGTCATAGAAATAAATATGTTGGTTTAATTTTTTTGTTTATTTCTTTAAATGTTTTTGGTTTAATTTGAGGTATAAATATACTATCAAAATCTAATCAAAATAATATTTCCCCAT
>NZ_JALMUW010000133.1:0-962 GCF_023846195.1 Spiroplasma endosymbiont of Lariophagus distinguendus | reverse complement strand
AGGTTGCCATTCCAATTCAAGTGTCATCATCAATCTTTCTTCAACTGAAAGTTTATTTTTTCTTCCTTTACTTTTTTTTAATTTTTCTATTTCAATTAATTTTTCTAACATTTCATTAAAATGAAAACGTTTTATACCAAAATATCTGTAAAATTCTTCATCTTTTAATTTTTTTAAATTTTCAAAAATCATTTTTATCAACACTTTCCCAATTTATTAATAATAAAATTATAAAATAAATTTTAAAATTATTAATTGACTTTTGAAAAATTTAATTACGGAATATGTCTACTATTTAAAACATTTACATCAATATTTTCACCAGCAACTAAAAAAGTTGAATCATGATTTTATAATAAATAATTCATTAACACACTTTTGAACATCAGTTTTATCAACTCATGTTCTCTTCTGAATTTCTTTGATTAAATCATTTTTAGTCATAAATTCACTTCCTTAAATTTTTTATTATTTTAAAAAAATAAAGGTTCTACATTTAAAAAACTAAAACCAAAAATATCATCATTTTTATTAAATTTCATACAATCGTTATAGCCACTAAGTTTTAATTTAACAAATTTATGTTTTTTTGTAGTTGAATATTTTAATTTACCAAGTCAATTTCATTCAACTACAAAACCTGATGCATCATTCTGTTTAAAAACTATTTCTTCTAAATTTAATTCAAGAAAATATCTTTTTAAAGATCAAGATGTAGTTACTAAATCTTTAAATTCACCCTCACTATATCGTATAAATTCTTTTTCATTAATTTTAGTTCTTTCTTTATTAGCATATATATCATACGTTTCTATATCAACACCAACACTATTAAAAATATAATCAAAATGTTTTGTTCAATTTAAATCTAATTGATCTTCACTTTTTGTCAGTTGTTTTGATTTCATAAATTACTTTCCTTATCTTTTATAAAATATATTTATTTCTTTAATTTCATTTTT
>NZ_JALMUW010000132.1:0-986 GCF_023846195.1 Spiroplasma endosymbiont of Lariophagus distinguendus | reverse complement strand
TTTTTTTAAAAAAAGATTGCTTAATTTATAAAATTTGTTAAAAAAAGAAGAACTAAATATTAGTTTTTAACTCATTAACTTTAATTCAAAGTTAATGAGTTTTTATAAAATTGAAAGAAAGAATCAAAAGGTATAAAAATATATGAATACAGAAAAAACAGTTACTTTTTTATTAAAAAGTAAAGAATTTGAAAATTATGAACAAGAATTCAAAAAATTAATCAACATAGGTAATGAATTTCAATATTTAGAAAGAAAATATATTGAAGAATTTGAAAAATATCAAAAAATAATTGAAGATTTAGAAAATAAAAAATTATCAATTGTAAAACTTTATTGTAAAGCAACATTAAAGAATAAGTTACAAAAATGTAAAACATTAGAGAGAGAAAAAATAGTGGTAGATGGCAAAATTAAAAATTTTAATGTTAGATTACAAATTACTAAAGATTTTATCAAAAAACTGTCTTTAATGACAGAACAAGAACAATTTTTAATGCAATCAAGAATTGTAAAAGAAAATGAAAATAAATTTCATTTATTGATAATTGATAAATATTTAAAAAGTAATCAATTAGGTTTAAATTCTTCAATGATGATGACAACGAAAGATTATAAGTTTACCATGAATAGCAATAGTAAAAAGATAATAGATGGCGATAGTTATAAACTATGAATCCAAGAAATAATTCAATTTTGTAAAAAAAATCAAGATAAACTAAAAAACCAAAATTTAGTATTATTATCAGATGTTATTAAAAGTTCATGGACAGATATGATTAGAAAAAGTCTTATTTTAGAAGATAAAAAATATGAAATTTGAGAAAGTATTAATTTAACAGAAGATAGTGATGAAGGTATTGGAGAATCAATAAATTCAACAGATTTACAAAATCAACCTTCAACAAGTGGATATCAACAAAAGTCACCACAAATGTAAAAATAAGATATTGCCATCGCAATATCTTTATATCTTTAAAATTAAT
>NZ_JALMUW010000131.1:0-987 GCF_023846195.1 Spiroplasma endosymbiont of Lariophagus distinguendus | reverse complement strand
TACCAAAAATCTGAATTGACAGTATAAAATAATTAAGTAAATTTACTTAATTATTTTATTTTGTTTTTTTAGTTGTTAAGAATATAAATCTAATTCATCACTTAAAGTAAATACTACACCAGCAAACTCTTGTGAAATATCTGAAGAAGAATCATTATTATCAAAGAATAAAACATCAAAATTAACTTGAATATAATATTGTCGTTTTTTGCCATTATCATAATCGTCATATTGATTATTAAATTGAATATTTCCAACTCCATATAAATATAAACTAGAATATCAATCTTTTACTGCTTTTTTAGAAATACGACATTTAATACCTGAATCATTTAAATATTTTTCAATAACAAAGAATAATTTATTAAAATAAGTATTATTTAATTCAGAAAGAATTTTAACATTTTTTATCTTATTAGTATCATTTGAACTAGGTATAGTAGTATATTGAGGTCAATAACCATTATCAGCATTTACTCATAATCCTCAAAATTGTGTATGATAATTAGTTCAATAACTAGCTGCAAATGTTTCAACTATAATTTTACTTGCAAAATGAGGTTCACTTAATAATATAGGTAATGGTCTAACATTTTGAATCATTGATGCTACTGCTGCATATCGACCTTCAGCACGTCAAATTGCAAGATATTTATTATTTTTTCTATCATTTCAAAATTCTGTGGGTATTGCTTTTCTTAAAATACCAGTTGCTGCTCTTTTTTGTTCTTCGGCATCATATTTATAATTAATTTTAACTATAAAATTTAATTCTTCTTTTACTTTACTATTTTTTGTTGGTTTAATTTTTATTTTTAATTCTTTTCCTTGTACAATATCATTAGTATTTAAATTTTCAAATTCAAATTTGTAATCTTCATTAATAACAGCGCTAGGATAAAGATTTTTTATTTTATTAGCAATCATTTCTCTAATACTATTAGTACTATTAAATTCTTCAATTGTGGTTACCTTTGTAATAGTAAA
>NZ_JALMUW010000130.1:0-996 GCF_023846195.1 Spiroplasma endosymbiont of Lariophagus distinguendus | reverse complement strand
GATTTTAAAACTTATAAAGTTTTTACTAAAGAATTATTAGAAAAATCAAAATTACAAATAATAGCATATTATTGATTATTAAAAAATAATAATTATGAATTATCAAATATACATTTTATATGTTGAGTTAAAGAAAATAATATTGAATTAATTAAAGTAGAAATAACAAATGAATTATTAATTGAATGAGAAAAAGCAATTTGAACATGAAAGGAATTAAAATAAAATGGCAAATGAATTATTAGTTAAAAATATTAATAATGGTAATGTAGAAAAATTTATTAGACAAAAAGGTATTGTTAATAATTTAGAAATACAAAAATTTAAAAGTAATGTATTAGCAATTTCAAATCAATATGGTTTAGATAAAGCATATCCAGATACTATTATTAATAGTTGTTATCAAGCGGTATTATTGAATTTACCATTAGAAAAGAATTTTGGTTATTGTTATATTGTACCTTATTGAGATAGTAATACTAAAGTAAATAATGCTCAATTTCAAATGGGATATAAAGGTTATATTCAATTAGCATTACGTAGTCAACAATATAAAGAAATTAATGTAAGTGATGTTAGATTAACAGAAATTAAAAAAGTAGATAGACTTAAGGGAATTGAATTTAATTGAATACAAGATGATTTAGAAAGATTGAAACAACCTATTATTGGTTATGTAGCATATTTTCAATTGGTAAATGGTTTTGAAAAAACTTTATATATGTCAAAAGAACAAATTGAAAAACATTTTTTAAAATATTCAAAAACTTATGCAAAAAATAAAGAATTTATTGTTAGTGATTTTGATAGTATGGCATTAAAAACTGTATTAACTCAATTATTAAGAAAATGGGGAATTATGAGTACTGAAATGCAAATAGCATATGAAAGTGACCAAGCAATTATTACTGAAAATGAAAAAATATATATTGATAATCCAAATACTAATAATGTAATTGAAAATAATACAAATTTTCAACAATTAGAAGAAAATAT
>NZ_JALMUW010000013.1:0-19461 GCF_023846195.1 Spiroplasma endosymbiont of Lariophagus distinguendus | reverse complement strand
AAATATTTATTAACTCTTTTTATTTATAAAGATATATGTTTAGTTTGATTTTCACTTTCTTCTTCAAAAATAGTAATATTATTAAAATTAATTTCTTGTATCTTTTTTTTCAATGGTTTTGAAATAATTTTTCTATTTGAAAAAACTGTTGATGTATTTTTAGTTGGTTGTTCAACAGCTATTATTTTAGTAGTAGATGTAGTAGTTTGATAATTAGTAGTGGGGTAGTACATATAGTTTGAATCCATAGGTTGTAAATATTGATATTCATTATCAAAATTATTACTAAAGAATTTAATACAGCAGTTTCATAACATTTTCTTTTTTCCTTTTCTTTTTGAATATTTGAACACTATCTAAAACTAAATAATTGCATTATTTAATTTTAATAGTTTATAATTATAATAATAACAAAGTTTATTTAAAGGTGAATATAATGTTACGTAGTAGTAATATTTTAAAAATTAATAGTATTAATAATAAAAAAATATTTAATAAAACAAAAATCATTATTCTTCAATTTAGTTTATGATTTTTAGCACAATTTTGTTTATTTTTATTACCAGTTCAAGAAATGGTAATTAATATTAATTTTTTAGATTTAGAAAGTTTACCAATGCTATCATTGATTTCGATTTTACATTTATTTATTTGTTTTAGTTTTTTAAGCCGTAATAATAATCAAATTATGAAAGTGATGCGTTTTACTATTTTGTGAATTATTATAATTGCTATTATTTTACAATTTAATTTTACTATGATTAAAATATCATTACCATCAATAAATAACTTTATTTCAGTACTAATTTTAGTGTTCTTTTACTATTGATTAGGTTTCTTTTCATGAAAAATGTTTAGTGATAATTTATTTACAATTTTTAATTTAATTAAAAAAACTTGAGTAACATTATTTAGTAATTCTTCATTACCCAATATTTTTAATAAACAATTTCCAGTAAAAGCATATACTAAAACTAAAATTATCATTTTAACATGGCAATTTAAAAAACAAATGTTTACTAATTTTGACCACCAAGTTTCTATTACTGATAATAATAAAAAACTTTTAATTGCTATTTTTAAGAAGAATTTAACTTATTTTTTAAGTGCCCAATTAACACTACTTATTACTAAAACTATTCAAGATTTAAAAACTTTAATTAATGGTTGAAAAATGGTTTTAATTCAATAACTTTTTTTGTTTTAAAATTTAAAAGAAAGGAAGAACGAATATGAAAAAACAATCATTTTTGCTTTTTAAAAATGCGTTTAAACAAGCATTTCGTAATAAAATTCAATTAGTTGGTTTAATTGTTTTAGTATTATTATCATCAACTATTTTTTCATTAATGCAAACAAGTTTAGCAAGAATTTCTGATGAATATTCAACATTAGTTGCAAAATCTAATTTACATGATTTTGTTATTGATTTATCTAATACTACTCCAAAAACTGTTTCTAATAAAATCTCAACATCAACAACTGCTGTTGATGAAAAGAATGATTTTGATATTAACAATATTGCAAATGATGCTGGTAATGAATTTATATGAGATCGTGTTGAAGGCAGAACTATGCAATTAGATAATAATAGTAATCCTAGAATTTTAAAAATATTAACTTATAATCAAGATGCTCGTATTGATAAATTAATCATTAGTGATGGTTATCAAATAGGAGATAGTAATAATCCAGATAAAACTCCAAGTTGAAAACAGGTAGTTATTAATAAAGAATTTGCTCAAAAAAATAATTTGCATATTAATGATACAATTCGTGTGCAATCAGATCAATTAGGAAGTAGTTTAAAAGTTTCAGGATATGATTTAAATGATGCTGCTTATAGTAGTTATAATTGATTAAAAATTGTTGGATATGGTGTATCTGCTGATTTCACAACCCCAATTATTGATCAAACTACACCAATTCCAAATAAAACTCGTGAAGGTTTATTATACGTTGATCCAATGCAATTTGGTTTAAGTAAAAGGTTAGAAAAAAAAAATTATATTTGATCATATGATAAAGCTAATGAAAAAATCACAATTTCTTCTGATAATGATCGCGAAATTTATTTTGTTGGAAAATCAACAATAGGTAAAATTAATGATATTAAATTAATTTCACAAAGTTTAAGAAGTAAATATATTAATACTATTGATTCTGATGCTGCTTTAGTATATAAGTTAGGAAATAATAAGTATACGTTTAATAATCGTACTGCTACTTTGAATGCAACTATTATTGGATTTAAAAGTTTATTAATTGGTTTATTGTTAATTGTTTTAATTATTACAGGAATTACAGTAATATTAATTACTTATAAAAATATTGATAATTCACGAACACAAATTGGAATTTTAAAATCATTAGGTTATAGTAATATTAAAATTTTAATTACATCTTTAGCTTATCCAATGGTAGCAGCACTTATTGGTACTATTTTAGTGTTTTTACCAGCAAGTGGTTTACAAGTAATTATAGTTCAAACATTTGCCAACTATTTTAATCTAGATTTTGGTCATTTTATTTTTAATGGTTTAGGATTTATATATTGTTTAATTTTAATATTTGGTTTTTTATCAATTATTGCATGAGTTATTAGTGCTTTAACAGTTATTAAAAAACCAATAGATTTAATTAAAAACGAATCAGCTACTGTTAATTCTCGCTTTAGTCGAATTATTAAAACAAAAAGTATTAATCGTGGATTTTTAACAAGATTCCGTTTATCACTATTTACATCATCAATTGGAAAAATGGCAGCAGCATCATTAACTATGTTTTTAGGAACAACTTTAATGACAACATCTATTATTGGTCCAAAAATTATGGCTGATAATAAATTACTTTCTTTTACTGGTATGAATTATCACTCCTTAGTTGAATATGACATTCCGACTTATAATTCTCCATATAGTTTTTATAAAACTTATAATCCAAATAATAAAGATGATTGAACTTATACTTCTACTGTTGATAGTACTACTGGTGATACATATTGACATCCACCACGTTTTGATAATTCTGGACCATTAAATGATACTTTTGTTAAAGAATTATTAGAAAATAATATTAATGCTGAAGCATATGCTCCAATGTCAGATGAATCTAATCCCAGTGCTGCTATTAGTGATTTAGGATATACTGGTTTAACGTATTTAAATGGTAAAATGCTTACTAAAAACTTTTTAAATGGATTAGATTCTAGTGATATTAAAGATGCTTCTGTGATTGTTGGAATTATGGTACAAATGGCTTGACCAAATGCATTACCAATGTATGACACAGTTTTAAAAAATACTAATATTAACAGTTTTTATAGTGAGAATACTTATAATATTATTAGAAAATTTTATCAAAACTATCGAACAACAGTGGCAATGAATATTAGTGGTACGATTTCGAAGACTGGTAAGATTAGTACTAATCCTAATGATTTAGATATTACAAAATTCAAAGATTGAGCAAATAGTAATATTCCTGCTTACAAAAATGCCTCAAGTAAGGGTCCTACTTTTATTAATGATATTGATAATTTAAGTTTTGATACTAACGATAAATTATATCCGTGACATTTAACTAATGAAACACAATTATTGAATAATAATGCATCTGAAATTAGTGACAAAGAGCGTGATAGTTGAATTAATAAAGTTGGAATTTGATTTGGTGCTTTATTTTATAATAGAATGGGACAAACTGTAGTGCAAGGTGCTTATACTAAAAGCCCATATTTTATTCGTCAAAATATTGCCAAAGCTTATAGTGATCCCAATGCTCCTTTTAATGTTGCTTTTAATGTTGTGCCTTTTGATAAAGAAACTGATGAATTAGGAACTTACTTTATTGGTACTCCTGAAAAATTATTTAAACAGAACAAATATTTAATGAAAGTTTATGGTTTACAAAATCAACAACAGTTAGGCAAACCTTCAATGATGCAATTATATGATGCTGGAGGTTCTTCATTAAATCCACTTTTAGAACAAGAAAATAGTGATGATAGTATTAGTCTTGTTATTAATCAAACAATTGCTAAACAATTAAATTTAAAAATAAATGATGAATTTAAAATGAGTAGTAATGGTAATACTATGAAATTTAAAGATAATAATAAATTGAAACCTTTTGATTTGGATAAAATTAATATTGATAACGTTGTTGGTGATAGTAAAAATGTTAATAATGTAACATTATTAAAACAACAAACTGGTTATACACAAGTTGATGAGTTAAAGGATGAGGCTTATGTTAATGCGGGTATTAATGCTACAAATATGTTAAAAGAAGTTGCTGCTGGTAAGGTTGTTAATTCTTATAATGATAAGATAAGTTCTAAAACACCAACGTATAAAGTAGTTGGTATATATAATGGTTATGGTCAACCTAATGCTTATATTAGTAAAACTAATGCTGATAAAGTTTTATCATTTAATAAAACAAAAGAATTTTTATTTTTATTATTTAAAAAAGAATGAGAAGACAAAAAAACAACTTGTGATGTTGATTTTGGTAAATTAAAATCATTTAATGAATATCAAAATTTTCTTAATCAATTAAATGATCCCGTTATTTATAAACTTAATCAAATATTTGAAAATGAAAATCCAATCTTTAATTTTAAATTTTCAAATTCGCAATCATTACCAGATATAACTAATTCATTTTCAACTTCGCAAATGTATGGAGATTACAGTGCTTTTGGTTTAAATGGTGGTACTGATGGTTCTGGTACTTATCAAGGTTATGGTGCAGGTAGTGCTGTTAATATTACGCCACAAGATATCCATCATCAGTTGTTAAATCAAATTACTGCTTTAGTTGATACAGTATTGGTTGCATTTATTATCTTTTCATTAATCATTTCGTTCTTTATTATTTTATTAACAAGTAATTTAGTAATTTATGAAAATCGTAAAACAATAGCAACAATGAAAACACTTGGTTATAGTGATGCAAAAATAACTAATATTGTTATTGGTATGTATTTACCAGTGATTGCTGTTATGTTTGTTATTGGTTTTCCTGTAGGATGAATAATTGTTAAGTTTATTCTTAACTATTTAGCTGCTAATACAACATGGGTTTTACCATTATTCTTTGTTTGATGATTACCGCTTGTGGTTGGTTTAATTGTCTTTGGTATTTATGCAACAACCTTTATTATTGATTGATATGCCATGAAGAAGATTAATCCAATTAAAACTTTAAATGAAATTGATTAAAAGCAGAAAGGAATAAAAACATGAAAAATGATAAAAAAAACACTAAAAATTCAAGTGAACAAGTAACTAAAAATAAGTTAGAATCTAGTTTTACAAAGAAGTCAGTATCTAAAACCGAAGGTACAATACCACCAGTAACTCATAAATCTCATGATAAACCAGAATCAAAGGAAGAAATAGAAACAATAAAAACAAATTTACAAGATTTTAAAGATAATCAAAGCAATTAAAAAATTAACAAAAACTCATTCAAAGAAATTTAGCAGGTAAAATTATATCAATGACTAATAATATATTACTCACTGGTTAAACTAATGTTATTGAATTATTTGATGTTAAAAATCTTACTTAACTGGAGACTTAGAATATGAAGTATTAAAAGGAGTTAATTTAAAAATTAAATTAGTGATTTTATTTGTTATCTTAGGACCATCAGGAAGTGATTTAAGACAACATTATTAAATATTATTTCAGGATTAGATAAACCTAATACTGAGCAGTATTTTTGGCTGGCAGGATACAATTTATCTTTATTAAAGATAGTCATTTAACTAAATTTAGACGAGATAATGTTGGTTTATTTTTCAACAATACAATTTATTAACTTAACTTAACTACTCGTGAAAATGCTGAAGTTGGTGAAAATCTTGCTAAAAATAAAAATATAATTATTGATGATATTTTCAAGTTATTGAAATGGATGAACATATGAATAAGTTTCCAAGTCAATTATCCAGGTGGACAACAACAAAAAATTATCGATTATAGTAGAGCACCCAGCAAAAAATCCGACAATTTTATTTTGCTTGATAGGCCAACAGGAGCACTTGATGAGGAAATGGGGCGTAAGGTGTTAGAAATTTTATTGGATGTTAATCGAGAATATAAAACATCAATTATTATGGTTACTCATAATCCTAACTTCCAATATGTTGCAAATACTGTTATTAACGTTAAAAATGGTAAAATTATTAGTGTAAAGAATAATGAAAAACCAATGAAACCAAATGAAATAAATTGATCATAAGAAAAGGATATAGATGGGGGTTGATTTAATAAATATAAGAAAAATGCATAAAAATATGCATTTTTCTTATATTTATATAGAGTAAATACTTGTATAAAGAAAAAAATATTAAATTATAAGAATCTAATAGAAAATACTATATTTTATTTAGTTTAATTATTTTTTAGAAAGAAAAAGGTGCAAGGTAATGAGTATTGGTTTAATTACATTTATTATATGAATATGTTTAGTAATTTGAATAGTGTTTTTAATTTGAGGTATAACTTTATGTAATAGTAATAATGCATTAGGCATCATATTATTATTTTTAACATTAAATTTAATTGGTTTAATAATAGGAATTTCTTTATTATATAATAAAAATAAGCAAAATGTAGATAACAAAAAAAATATTAATAGTAATATTAAAATAGAAGAACTAAGTTAAACATTCCTTTTTAGAAATTTTAATATTAAATTAAAAAATCATACCTTAATTTAATACAATTAAAAATAAAATAATAATAAATATTATCATATTAAAGTATGACTTAAAAATATTTAAAGAGGCTTTTTAATAATCTGTGTTTCTTTGTTTTACAAAGTTACTAATTCAGATTAATGAACTTGTCAAGAAAAGTGGACAATAAAAGTAACCTTTTATTAAATTTTATAAAATAGCGTTTGTAAGTGTTAAATTTATAGGTATGAAGTAATTATTTGTTGGTTTGGAATGAGCTAATCGATATTCGATTGGACTCATTCCTTTTAATTTTATTTGAGGTCGATAATTATTATAAAAGTAAATATATTTAGGTAAGTTGTCTTGTATTCATTCAATAGTTCTATTTTTTCTTGGAATTTGATATAGAAATTCTGTTTTCATTGTTCCAAATCAAGTTTCAGTAGCACCATTATCACAGAATTACCTCTTCTAGACATTGAAATTTTATTTTTTAATTCATCATAAAATTTTATAAGAAGTTTGTATAATTAAAAATCCTTGATCACAATTATGCAAAATTCATGAATTAGGTTTTTGAGCATTAACTCAAGCTTGAATAATGTTTTGGACAACAAATGTCATGTCTAAACTTGCACTTATTTTATAATCTAATATTTCATTATTATGAAAATCTTTAACAATTGATAAATAATATGTTTTACCATTAGTTAATAAATAAGTTATATCAATTACCTAATTTTGATTTAAATTAGTAGTTGAAAAATCACGTTTTAATAAATTATCATATCTTAAACTTCCTGATTTAGTTCTATAATCAAATTT
Source organism: Spiroplasma endosymbiont of Lariophagus distinguendus (assembly GCF_023846195.1). NCBI lineage: Bacteria > Bacillati > Mycoplasmatota > Mollicutes > Entomoplasmatales > Spiroplasmataceae > Spiroplasma > Spiroplasma endosymbiont of Lariophagus distinguendus. The sequence continues at coordinate 11,939 of NZ_JALMUW010000013.1, read as the reverse complement.
TTTTATGCGAACCTTAGCTTTTAAACTCATATTTTTCATATATCTATATACAATATGAAATTTTAATTTTAAATTATAAATTTTGTTAATTCATAAAGTTATCATTTATAACCATAAATTTCTTGAAATTCATAAAAAATATTTTTAATTATATTGAACAAAATGTCATTTATTAAATTCATTCATTCCATTCTTAATTTCCCACTTATAATATCCTGATTTTGAAACATTTTAATAATCAACATAAATAACTAATCTGATATTTTTTTTTCAATGAAAATCACAAAATATTTCTTTTTGTCGATTTTTCTATTACTTTTATATCGTTCATTTTCCAATATATTAATTAATTTCTTTGTTTTGTCATTTGTTAAAATTTAAAGATTTGAGTCGACCTGTTCTTTTGGTTTTTAGCACAGATTCCACATTATATATTCTAAGCCTTTTTCACCTAATAATTTATATGCTTTAATTCATTCTTTTATTGATGATCGACCAATACCATACTCTAATGCGGTTTTATCAATTGTTTTAATTTTACTTATTTTTATTATTTTTAACTTTTCTTCTTTTGATAGTCATTTAGCCATAAAAAAATGAACACCTTCCTTAAAGTATTTTTAACACAAAGGTTACAATTCTGTGTCTACTTTATTCTAGATGTTCAGAAATTGTAATTGCAATATATCGTTTTTACATTTGTGGTAAGTTTGATTTATTCGGATTTATTAATAAATTATATTTAAAGTTCATTATTAATTTTTATTAACATCTATATTTATTTCACTATTTGATTTTCTTATATATAATTCTTTTACTTTTTTAATATTTCCAAAAAGTTCTTTTGATATTTTTATAAAAAAATCATTTTTTTCTTTAATTATTTTATTTTTATCAATTTTTCCAAAAGTAAATATTTTTAATATTAAATAACTAATTTTTTTAAATTTGCTAATCTTTTGTTTTTTAAATTTTCATTAATATCAACAATAGTAGTTTGAGCTAAATTAACTCTATTACTAATAATTTCTGGGTAAAATTGATTTTTATCAATGATTATTTTTATCAATTCTTTAAACCAATTCATTCCTTATTCTTCTTGTAAATTTTTATTCATTTTCATCCTTTCAAAATAATAAAAACTCATTTACTTTTAAAAATAAAGTAATGAGTTAAAAACTTATATTAAGTTTAATTAAATTATACAAAAAAAAGTTCGCAAATAAAAATTCGGAACTAAATTTTTAGGGGTTATTTGGAATTTGTGTTTATTTAACAGTGTAACTTTCCAAAATAATTTAATTTTTTGATAAATATTTTTAGGAAATTTTCACTCGATATTGACATTACTCTTTTTGTGTTAATTAATAAATTATTTTATTTAGTCTTATTTTTAATATTTAAGTTTGTTGAATTAATTTATTTTTTCTTTTATTCATAAATAAAATAATTTGATATTTTATTTATGAACTAAATTATAATTAATATCAAAATAAGAGGGTGTTAAAATGATAAATAATATTTGTATTAGTAGGTAAATTAATGAATGAACCAGAAATAATACCAACCAAGAACAAATTCAACAAATGAACCAAGTTTATGACTGGCTGTTGAAAGACCTTTTAAAAATCGTCAAAATCAATTTGAAATTGATTTCCGGACTTCTCCCCACATGTACTTGTGGAGGAAACAATGAAATTGAATGAGTTCAACAATACTTTTCAAACAGAACAAGATTGTTTGAAATATATAGTAAGTTTGAAGGAAAATAAATGTATCAGGTGTTATTGAACAAATTTGAATACTTCTGATTTAAGAAGAATAAGATGTTTGAAATGTCATCAAACATTTAGTATTCTTCATGGCACCATTTTTTACAAGTCACAAATACCTTTGAAATCTTGGTTTTATCTCATCTTTAGATGAATAAACACCAAACATAATTCCATCAACTGGTATTTGCAAAAGAATTAGAGAGTAACTTTGAAAACTGCTTGAAGAATGGGTCATAAAATCAGAACTTGTATTGCCAAACAAGAATCACAATTTATTGTTGAGGGCATAGTGCAAATGGATGAAATGTATCTTTCACATATGGGTTTTAAAAAACAAGGAAGATCCTTGGTGAATAAAACCTTGATTGATGGTATTATGAAAAAACAACCAATAAATTAATTGTGAAAGTATTGAAAAATACAAAAGTAAAAATCTTTTTGCAGTTTGCAAGAAACCACATTTCTTCAAAGTGTCATGTACATACTGATTTTTGAAAAGGATATTGCGATTTTAAATCGGTTTTCACTAAGCATGAAACAGTCAATCATCAAGATAGCTATGTTTCAAAAACTGGTGTAAATACCAACCAAATTGAATCAGTTTGAAAACATATAAGAAGAACATTTAAAACACATATCAAAGTTGCAAAACATCATGTTCATTTATATGCAAAAGAAGCTGCATATAAATTCAATAAGATACCTAGTTTTGAAATTGTAATGCTATGTTTGATTTAAAAATGTGGGGAGAAGTCCGTAGATAGGCTTTTCTCAGCATTTATGTGATAAAATTTAAAAATAGTACATAAAGGGAGAAAAGCCATTGATTTTATCACTATTAAAACTTGAATAGCTAATACAGAGGAATTAAAAACACTATTAAAAAAGAATGCAATTATTGGTATTAAAGGTAGAATTCAAACATTTGCTAATAAAGCTAATGATTTTTACTATACAGAAATTATTGCTGATCGTATTATTTATTTAACTTAAAAGTAATTAAAAAATGGTCTTAATTACTCAATAATTAAGACCATTTTTATTTTTACTACTAATAAGTTTATAGTCACTTTATATTTTTTCAAATTAAAACGATATATAGTAAAATAAATTTGTTATAATTTTACTATAATTTATTAGTATAAAAGGTTAGGAGCAAACAAAATGAAAATTGGAATTGTAAGTGATTCAGCTACTGGTTTTACCGTTGAAGATATGAAAAAATATCCTGAAATAATAATTATTCCTTTAAATATTATTGAAGGAGAAAATGCTTATGATGATAATAACATTGATATTGATAGCGAAACAATTCGTAAAAAGATGATTGATGAACACTGTATTTTAAAAACTAGTCAAACTAGTCGTGGTAAACTTGAACAATATTGAGATAATGCTTTAAGTAAATATGATCAAATTTTATTTTTACCAATTGCTAATAATGCTTCAGGACAATATGCAAGTTCACAAGTTTTACAAAAAGAAGAAAAATATAAAAATAAAGTTCATATTTTAGAAACAGGTGCTGCTTCAATACCTTTAAAATTTATGGTTTTAATTGCTTTTACTCTTGTTAAAAATGGAAAAAAAATTCCTGAAATTTTAGGAATTTTAAATAAATTTCGTAAAACTTATGAATCTTATATTGCTCCTAATGATTTAAAATTTTTGGCTCGTGGTGGTAGATTACCAATGAGTAAAGCAAGAATTGGTAATTTTTTACGTTTTAAACCAATTTTAAGATGTAAAGAAACAATTGATAATATTGGTAGAGTTAGAACCTTAAGTAAAGCTATGGAAGAAATGTTAGATATTATTACTAAAATTAAAGACGTTACTAAAGAAACAATATATATTATTGATGGTTGATGTAGAAAAGATATTATTGATGAAGCAATTAAAAAAGTAAAAAATAGAGGATTTACCAAATATAAAGTTGAACCATTATGTAATATTTTAAAAACACATACTGGTAATAATACTATTGGTTTTTCAGTAGTACCTAATCAATGAGTAAAAGAAGTCTAATAAAAAAGTAGTTTTATAAAAAATGATTAAGTATTCTGTTTTTTAGAAAATATATAAAAAACTTTAAATCTAAAAAAGAATGTTAGTAAAGGTTAATTTAGTTTACTAACATTCAGATTTTTTCAACTTATAAATAATAAAATATTAAATATTATGATTTAAATTCTTATTAATAATTAAAGTTTTAAACTAAAGAAATAATTGAAAAAATTTAATAAAATAAATATTTATAAATCAAAGTAATGGTTTTTTAATTTATTGAGTTTTAACTATAAAATTAAAAAATATTTTTATTAAGTATCCTTAACCATTTCATAGTATAACTATTTTATTTTTTTAATTTTAATAGCCATTTTCATTTAGTGGTATTTTAAATCAAAAACCTTCATAACAAACAACATTTCCAAAATTATTTTTATATTTTTGATAAGAACGACAAATATTATTATAGGCTTGATAATAGCGTTTTTTATTAGTTTTATCAATGTGGTAAACTTTTAATATTGCTTCTTCCATAGTGTCATAAACATCTAAACAGTTATCTTCTTTATCATATCTCGCATAAATAAAATTATTTTTTTTCATTTTTAACTCCAATACTTTTTTATATATTCCCATAATTTAAGATTTACTTAGAACATAGATTATATTTATAATATTTAGGATTTTAAAAAAATATGAAATGGTGTAAGAACATTAAATTAGTTTGTAAATTTATAAAAAATAAAATGATAAGTTAAATTTATGACAATATTAAAAATATTGTTAATAACATAAATTGATAACAAATTATTTTTTTATAGAATATAGTTTTAATTGAAAAATTATTATTTATTGTTTATTTTTGAATTCTAAGTAAATCTTAATTTAAGTCTATAATTGAAAAAGGCTTTTCTCCCTTTATGTACTATTTTTAAATTTTATCACATAAATGCTGAGAAAAGCCTATCTACGGACTTCTCCCCACATTTTTAAATCAAACATAGCATTACAATTTCAAAACTAGGTATCTTATTGAATTTATATGCAGCTTCTTTTGCATATAAATGAACATGATGTTTTGCAACTTTGATATGTGTTTTAAATGTTCTTCTTATATGTTTTCAAACTGATTCAATTTGGTTGGTATTTACACCAGTTTTTGAAACATAGCTATCTTGATGATTGACTGTTTCATGCTTAGTGAAAACCGATTTAAAATCGCAATATCCTTTTCAAAAATCAGTATGTACATGACACTTTGAAGAAATGTGGTTTCTTGCAAACTGCAAAAGATTTTTACTTTTTGCATTTTTCAATACTTTCACAATTAATTTATTGGTTGTTTTTTCATAAATACCAACAATCAAGGTTTTATTCACCAAGGATCTTCCTTGTTTTTTAAAACCCATATGTGAAAGATACATTTCATCCATTTGCACTATGCCCTCAACAATAAATTGTGATTCTTGTTTGGCAATACAAGTTCTGATTTTATGACCCATTCTTCAAGCAGTTTTCAAAGTTACCCCCAATTCTTTTGCAACATCAGTTGATGGAATTCCATGTTTGGTGTTTATTCATCTAAAGATGAGATAAAACCAAGATTTCAAAGGTATTTGTGACTTGTAAAAAATGGTGCCATGAAGAATACTAAATGTTTGATGACATTTCAAACATCTTATTCTTCTTAAATCAGAAGTATTCAAATTTGTTCAATAACACCTGATACATTTATTTTCCTTCAAACTTACTATATATTTCAAACAATCTTGTTCTGTTTGAAAAGTATTGTTGAACTCATTCAATTTCATTGTTTCCTCCACAAGTACATGTGGGGAGAAGTCCGTTGAAAAAATGAATATACAATAAAAAATTCACTTTTTTATAAAAAGGCGAATTTATTTCATAATTTTATATTTATTGTAAAATTAAAATTTTATTTAATTTTTAACTAATATTTTTTAAATTTATTATTTTATTTTAAATAAATTTTTACTATTTTAGTGGTTTTTTATTTTTTTATTATAAATTATTTTTCATTTTTTTAGATTTATTTGAAAAAATATTAACTAAACACTTTCTATTTTAAATGATTAAAAGTAAAATAATGTTATTGTTAATAAAACAAGAAATAAGTATATTAATAGTTTTAAAAAAACTACTAAGATATTTTTAAAATTTAATGGAGGATGAAAATGCAAACTTTTATTGGAATTATAGGTTATTTAGCCGGAATATTGTCTATTATAACATTTATTCCACAAGCAATAAAAACAATAAAAACTAAGGAAACTAAACATATAATCTTATCAACTTATATTATTTATAATATTGCTAATCTTTTTTTCTTGATATTTGGAATACTTTCAGTAACATTACCAGTAATGTGACCAGAAGGTGCTGATACTCTTGAAATTGCAATTTGAGGTTCTACCTTAATAATACCATATACAGTAACAATGACTGCAACTAATTGTATTATTTATGTTAAAGTAAAAAATATGAAAACGTTGGGCGAAAATGCTAAAACTTTGGAGGAATAAAAATAATGGCAAATACTGAATGATGAATTATTACTATAATAGGGATTATTGGAGCACTTATTGCTGTTATAGCATTTTGTCCACAGTCTTTAAAAACAATAAAAACTAAAAAAACAGATGGTATTTCTTTACTTACATTTATTCTTTATACAACAGCTAACAGTTTATGAGTATTATGGGGCATTATTCATTTATCATATCATGGTGGATCTGAATCAACAATTTTAATGAAAGATTTAGTTATAATTTGTGCTAATACACCTTGTGCAATATGATCAGGAATTATTCTTGGTATTAAAATTAATAATATGTATAAATATGGTGAAGATTGTAAAAAATGAAAAGGTAAAGTAAATATAAAGAGTGACTTTTAATAGTTTATTTTTTATTAAAAATAATAATTTATTACTAAAAATGCATTGTAATGATGCATTTTTTAATAGTTATAGTAGTAAAATACTTATCAAAATTAAAAATATAATTTAAGTTATAATATATGTATAATTAAAAATTCTGTGGGGTTAAATAATGATAATTCAAAATGATGTTTATAAAATTCTAGTACAAGTAATCCTAGAAAAAGGTCATTGTAATGTTTTATTAGCACAAATGATGCGAGATAAAAATCTAACATTATCAGAAAAAGAAGCAATTGAAAAGATAGTACTAGGAACCTTAAAAAATCAAATTTATTTAGATTATATATTAAATCAAATATGAAATGTTTTGAAATCAGTAATTACTATTCCTTTTCACATAACTATTTTATTATGAATAGTTTTATATGAAATCTATTTTTTAGAAATTACTAATAAAGAAATCTTCATTGAAAATACTTTAAAAAAAGTAAGCACCATTGATAATAAACTAACATTTATTATTTCTAAAGTATTAGATTTATGTTTTACTGAATTTAGATCAGAATTTAACTTACAAAAAGAAAGTAAACAAAATATTAAATTAATTAAATATAGTTATCCTAGTTGATTATACTCTTTAATAAAATCACAATTTAGTATTAATATTGCAAATCAATTGATAAAAGATAACTTAAGAATGCCATTAATTAGTTTTAGAGTTAATACATTAAAAACTACTGTTAATAAAGTGTTAAACAATGAAAATTATAAATCTTTTAACTTTTGTTTAAGCGAGATAGTATCTGATGGTATTATTAGTTCAAAGTCAATTTTTAACACAAAATTATATGAAAATGGTGAAATTATTAAACAAGATCAAGCAAGTATGCTAGTTAGTCATATTTTAGATCCACAACCATATGATGAAGTATTAGATATGTGTGCAGGAATTGCTAGTAAAACAGCCCATATGGCAGCTTTAATGTCTAATCACGGTAAGATAGTTGCTTGTGATATAAATGAAGAACGATTAAAAATTGGTGCTACTTATTTGAAAAAATTAGGCGTAACAAATACTGAACTTAAATATGGTGATTCTACAATATTAGATTTTAATAATAAATTTGACAAAATTTTAATTGATGCTCCTAGTACTGCTTGAGGTTTAATTAAAAGAAAACCAGAAGTTAAACTTATCAATTGAAGTAAAGAAGAAATTAATCAGTTAATTACTGTTCAAGCAAAATTATTAAATAAGGCTTATCAACTTTTAAAACCTGAAGCGATAGTTGTGTATGTTACTTGTACTTTCAATATTAAAGAAAATCAAAATCAAATTGAGAATTTTGTTAAAAATCACCCAGATATGACAATCATTGCAGAAAAACAATTTTTTGGTTTTAATAACAATACTGATGGATTTTATATTTGTAAATTAAAAAAAGGAATATAGGGGGACAGTTTATGAAAATAAATGCTAGTTATAAAACAGATGTTGGTAATTATCGTACAAATAATCAAGATGCCGTTTTATATTTAACAAATAACACTGGACAAGTTATTGGTGTTGTTTGTGATGGATTGGGTGGTCATAAATGTGGTGAAGTGGCCAGTAATATGGCTGTTAGTATGTTAAAAAAATTTTTTGAAACAACAGATTTTACTAAATTAAAACATGATAAACAAATTCATGCATGATTACAAGAAAAGATAGAAATTATTCAAATTGAAATGAATAATTTTAGTTTAAGTAATGAACAAGCGCTTGATATGGGAACAACTATGGTAATAATTTTAATTACTAATAACAAAGCTTATTTAGTAAATATTGGTGATTCACGTATTTATCAATATAGTGAACAAGGATTAAAACAGTTAACAGTTGACCATAATATTTTAAATTTATATTTACAAAAAAATACAACTAAAGAATCAAGTGTTGATTTAAATCACACTTATTGAAAGGCATTGACTAGTGCTCTTGGTCCACGTAAGCCATTAAAAACCGATATTTTTCATTTACCATTAATAATTCCATCATATTTTCTTTTAACTAGTGATGGTGTTCATGATTTTTTAGAAGAATATGAAATAGTTAATATTTTAGAAAAAAATGGAAATATTAATAATAAAGTTAAATTATTAATTAAGCAAGCATTACTTAATGTTTCAACTGATAATGTTACTGCATTATTAATGGAAATAAAATTTTAGTCTTTTGATATTTTTGTGTAAAATATAAATTATAAATAAGTTAGTAATTTTTAAAAAATAAATTTAAAAGTAATGGTGAAACTAATGGAAATAAATAAATTATTGAATAATCGTTATCATATTTTAAAAATTATTGGTTCGGGTGGTATGGCTAAAGTTTATGAAGCACAAGATAAATATTTAAATCGGCAAGTTGCTTTAAAAGTAATTAATCCAATTTCACCGCTAGATGACTTAATAAAAGAACCATTTTTGCAAGAAATTAGAGCAGTATCTAGAGTTAGACATCCCAATGTTATTTTGGTATATGATGTTTTTATTGATAAGAAAGATTGATGCTTAGTTTTTGAATTATTAGAAGGTAAAACATTAAAAGAATATTTAAGTAATTATTCGGTTTTATCAGTTAATGAAGTTATAGTTATTATGAAAGAAATTTTAAAAGGGGTTAATGCGTGTCATTCAGTCAATATTATTCATCGTGATTTAAAACCTGAAAATATTATTTTAACTAGTAGTGGAGCAATTAAAGTTTTAGACTTTGGTATTGCTGTTATTGATGATTATGAAGTTAAAAAACATGCTAATCAAGTTGTAGGAACAATGAAATATATTGCTCCAGAAGTAGTAAAATTTCAAAAACCAACAATTCAAAGTGATATTTATGCTTTGGGTATTATATTATATGAATTATTAGTTGGTAAACCACCTTTTTTTCATAAAAATCCACAAATATTAGCCGCTAAACATATTAAAGAACCAATGCCATTAATTCATGAAATTAATAAGAATATTCCACAAAGTTTAGAAAATATTATTTTGAAGGCAACTGCTAAGAATATTAATGATCGCTATCGGACAATTAGTGAATTGAGTAATGATTTAGATTGTTGTTTAAAAACGGAAAATAAAAATAATATGTTATTTAAGAAAAATTACTTAAATTCACAAAAATTAAAAAAACCATTTTATTTAAAAAAAGAATTTTTATTATTTTTAATTTTAATTATATTATTACTTATTGGTGTTATTATAAGCATATTAATTTTATATTAATTGGAGGACACTATGAATTTTAAACAAGGAATAGTTATTGGAGTTGCAAATAACTTTGTTGAAGTAAGAATTGAAAATCAAATTTTTTCTTGTTTAATCAAAGGAAATTTAAAATTTCAAACAGCAAAAATTTTAGTTGGTGATTATGTTAAAGTTAATTTTAAAGATGATAAAAATCCTTTGGTTGAATCAATTTTACCTCGATTTAATGAACTATATCGACCAAGCATTGCTAATGTTGATCAAGTATTAATTGTTAGTTCTCTTGTTAATCCTTTTCTTAGTAGTTTTCTATTAAATAAATTATTAACTATTTTTAATTATTATCATTTAAAAATAATTTTAATATTTACAAAAATTGATTTGGTAACTAAAGATAATGAAGTTTGAACAAAAGTTAAAGCATATCAGAATTTAAATTTACCAACAATTTTTATTTCAAATGTTAAAAAAAATGGTATTGAAGATTTAAAAAAAGTTTTTACAAACAAGTTATCAATATTAACAGGTACTTCAGGAGTGGGAAAGAGTTCAACTTTAAATAGTTTGGATAATAATTTAAAATTATGAACACAGGATATTTCTACAAGTTTAAATCGTGGTAAACATACCACAACTAAAACTCGCCTTTATTTTTTACATGATGGTATTATTGCAGATACACCTGGTTTTTCGGTCTTTCAGTTACAAGGTCTAAGTAGTATTGATATTGCTACTAATTTTCCTAGTTTTACTAATATTTGACAAAATTGTAAGTTTCGTACTTGCTTACATCAGCAAGAACCAGAATGTGCAATTAAAAAAGCAGTTGCAAATAAAATAATTTCTAGTTTTTTTTATGAAGATTATTGTAAAATTTTAATAGAATTCAATAAAATTAATAATTTAAAATAAAGGATGGTAATATATGAAAAAAGAAGTAACAATTGCCGCTAGCATTTTAACTGCTAACTTTCTATCTTTAAAAGATGATTTATTAAATTTACAAAATGCAGGAATTAATTGAATTCATTTTGATGTTATGGATCATCATTTTGTTGAAAATTTAAGTTTTGGTGCAAAAATATTAAGTGATGTATGTAAATTTAGTTCTAATATCAATATTGATTGTCATATGATGGTAAAGATAACAACATCAAAAGTATGTGATTATTTAAAACCATTTATAATTTTACCGCAAGTTAAAAATATTACTTTGCATTATGAAGCATTAACAGAAGAACAATTAAAAGAATTTCTGCAGTGAAAAAACCCTGGTTTTAAAAAAGGAATTGCCATTAATCCTGATACACCAATTTCAAAAATTTATGATTATTTGAAAGATCTTGATACAATTTTAATTATGAGTGTGCAACCAGGTGCGGGTGGACAACGTTTTTTAGATTTAACTATTAATAAAATTAAAATGTTAGTAAAACATATCGATAATAATTTTCCAAATATTACAATTGCTGTTGATGGTGGCATTAATAATTTAACAGCAAATGATTGTATTGCTGCTGGTGCTAATTACCTAGTAGCGGGTAGTTATTTATTAAATAGTGATAATTCAGTAAAAAAACAAGTTGCGATGTTAACAAATTATGAAAAATAGTGATATTAAACAATTAGTAATTGTTTGTCGTGACTATAATTTAAATTGAGAACAATTTATTAATCCAATTTTTATTGGTGTTGAAACTGGTGTTTTATCATTATTAAAATATAAAAAACCAATTAAGTTTATTTGTGGTGATAATGATACCATTAATAAACAACAGTTAAAGATTTTAAATGATCAAAGTAAAATACATAATTTTGAAATTATTACTTTTAATAAAGAAAAAGATTTTATTGATAGTGAACTTGCGATAGTTACTGCAATTTCCAAAAAAATTAATTTTCAACAAATAGTGATAGTAAGTGATGGAATACGTTGGGATATGTTACTTGCTAGTATTAATATATTAAAAAAATATGAATGTTTTAACCCAATTTTATTA
>NZ_JALMUW010000129.1:0-1012 GCF_023846195.1 Spiroplasma endosymbiont of Lariophagus distinguendus | reverse complement strand
GTTTTTATAGTTTCATTAAATTTATTTTCTACAAAATTTTCATATTGATGTAATCAACCCATAGCTTTTGATTTTTGGCTAGGATCAGTTAAATTGACAGTTACATTAAGTTTTGTTTTAAGTTTATCTAATTCACTATCATCAAAAGTACCTTTTAATTTTCAATTGCTTTCACCAAGTTCTAAGTAACTATCATAAGTATTTCCTACTGTATCTTCTAAATGTAAATGATATATACCATCTGTTTTGATTGACAAATTTTTATTTATTTTCTGTTTAGAACCAGTTGCTGTGAAATTATTTGTTGTTTCGTCAATTGTTCCTTGTGCATAAAAACTTTTGTTTACATCAAAATCAATCAAAATATCTTTAAAATCAATATTTAAACTAGCATCATGTGTTCCAGTTCCATTTTTAATTTTTGTTTGAATAATATCTGCATTATTGGTATTTCCAGCATTTGAAACTAAACCAGTATATAATTGTGTATCATCAATTTTTGTTTGATAATCGATTTTATTTTTATCAATTGCTGTTTTTACTCATAATTTATATGTCACTTTTCCAGTTGAGGTATCGCCACCAAAAACACTGGCAAGTGATTTATCTTTCAAAGTCAAAATTAAATTGTGTTCACCAATAGGTATATCTAAATCTATTGTTGGAACAGTAATTGAATGAGTATCTAATATAGCACTTGCAACTAGGTTATCTTTAATATCAATTTTTTGTGCAGAATTATAAACAATTCCATTGTATAAAGGTCATGATTTATCAAAAGTATCAGGTTTATTTATTTTTATCAATTGTTCTATTAAATTTATTGCATATAAACCTTTATTATAAGTTCCTACATATATAGTATTATTAATGATTGCTAAACTTCTAATCTCGTTACTAGTTCCCGTTTTAATATCTACTAATTCAAAATCTGTACCATTATTTGATTTATATAAACCTGCAATTGTTCCAATATAAATATTATTATCATTTGTCATTGCAATATTCAAAA
>NZ_JALMUW010000128.1:0-1018 GCF_023846195.1 Spiroplasma endosymbiont of Lariophagus distinguendus | reverse complement strand
TTGGATTTAATCTTTCCATATCTTCTCTGATACATTCATCAAATAAAACTGTATTTGTAATCATATATTTTTCAAAATAATCTAATTGTTTTTCACTTGGTTCTCATTTTTCATTTTGTATTTTTACATTATTATTAATATAATTATTTTGTGATTTATTATTATTTTGTATTAAATTAACATTATCATTATCTGGGTCAAGTTCATCTTCACTTAATAATAATAAATTCATTAAAAAATATCTATAAGCATAAGTTTCTGCACTACCTTTTGCTTTTGCTATATCTGTATTTTTAGCACAAGCAAAAATATTAAATTCTTCTCTAAATTCTATATTATCTAAATCAATAATTGAATATTTTTTTTGATATGAAACTTCTATTTCTTTTGTTACATTTTGTATTTTATTATTATTTTTATCCATAAATTCTTTAATATTTTCTATTTTATTTATATTCATATTTTCTGAATTATCTGAATGTAAAATTAATATATTTAATTCTCTACACAATCCTTTTAATTTATTAAAAATATCACTTAATAATCAATATTTATAATTACCATGAGTATTAAAACCATTTTTAGGTGTACTACCAATTTCTAATTGTAATTTAAGTATTTTTTTATATAAATTATTCATTATTTATCACTCTTTCTATTTATTGCATTTTTAATTAAATCTCTTACAAAATTATTAATAGTAATTTCTTTTTTTACACAAAGTTTTTTTAATTCATAATGGTCACTTTTAGTAAGTCTAATAATAATTTGTTTAGTTATTAAATCTTCTGGTTTCTTTTTAGGAGCTGCTACCATTTTTATTCATCTCCTTTAACCTTTAATAATTCTTTTATAATCAATAATTGCTTGTTCTAATTTATTTACATGTTCAAAGTTAAAATAATCATTACTAATATTTAACTCTCCGTCATCATCAATTCTAACGTCTAAACTATTTTCATATTTATTATTAAATTCTTCTTGTAGCTCATCAAATTTATCTAATAATTCTTTTGCT
>NZ_JALMUW010000127.1:0-1026 GCF_023846195.1 Spiroplasma endosymbiont of Lariophagus distinguendus | reverse complement strand
TGTTCATTACGTACTTTAATAGGAATAGGACTAACTACCCTACCCTTATGTTTTTGTGCTAAACAACAAGCAAGGGCAGATTTACCAGTACGTGGTGGTGCTGAAATAATATAACTACCTACACGTTGTAATATCTTTATATTTTTTCTAGTTATTAAAAATGGATACAGTATTATTAACAATAAAACTCCTAAAAGTAAATAACCATATCAAGGCATTATTTAACCACCTTACTTTTATTTTTAAACTTATTTTTAATTCAAAAACAAAACTTTACAAAGTATGAACTTAAAATAAAAGGAAAAATAAAATCAAAAAAGAAAATTAAAATTTTTGAACCAAAACTAGCATTTTCAAAAAATAACTTTAATTTGTCTACATCAAAATCAAAAAATAACGCAGTAAGCGATGATATTAAAAAACAAAAAATAACTCCACTACAAATTTCAAATAAATCTTTCTTTTTCATAATAAACTCCTAACCAACTAAAAATCCAACTGCTTTTAAAAATACTCATAATGTTAAAACTTGTTCTAAACCACTAGTAAAATCAACATTTAAAACAGAACTAATAGTATCATCAAAAATACGTCTCAATAATCCATCAAGTTTAGTAAAAAATTCTCTTAGTGGTTCCACGGGTAAAACCTTACCAACAACACCATAAAGTACTCATCTAAAAGCATTACGTAAATGACCAAAAACATCATATCAACTAACACGCTCATAATCAGGGTTAAAAGGACTATTTGGTGGAACTGGTGTTACTTTTTCACTTGAAAAAATATTAATCTGACCAAATGAAACCGCTGGTGGAATAGTCAAACTTGTAGTCCCATGAATATCAAAAAATACTGTTAAATGTCTTAAATTAGGAACACGAACCGGCATAGTAACAAAATTATATAAATCTTGTTGATAAGTATCATTACCAATTGTCCCATTAAAAACATATTTTGTATCACCAACATAATCTAAAAAACTAAAAGAAAAATCACCAGTAAATGTTTCAAAACTGTCGTAAT
>NZ_JALMUW010000126.1:0-1032 GCF_023846195.1 Spiroplasma endosymbiont of Lariophagus distinguendus | reverse complement strand
CGTTGAATTAAAAATTCAGCTATTTCAAAATAACCATTATCTACTGCATAGTGTAGAAGGAAACCTAAAGGTTCATTATCATTATATTCTTTATCTTTTTCATCTTTTTTAGTGATAGGATTGAGATTTTTATAGTCGAAAAAATTTTTTAGTTTTTGTTCTACATTTCAATCTATATTTGTTATATTTTGAATTTTATTTTTAAAAATATTGAAATGAAAATCATTAATTTCTTTTTTAATTGCTAATTTTCCTTTAATAGCAGTAGATAGTAAATCATTAGAACTTATTAATGATTCGTTAGTAACAAATTTAGCATGAATTCCTTTTTCAAATTCAGTTCCATCTCCACCTTTTCCATAATAAATTTTATTGATATCTAAATTTAAATTAGTCAAATCAATGGCATACAAAAATCATTTTTTGTTACTTGATTTATTTGCAAAAGAATGATTAAATCTATTAATTACTACATTATTTCCACTAATATCAATACCAGTTTCTTCTCACATTTCTTTTACAACAGTTGTATAATAGTCCAAACTCTCAACTCCACCGGTAATAGTACTATTCTGACTAATTTTAGATACTATTTCATGAGCTGGGTTTTTTTCTTTCTGAATTTGCAAATAATAATATTCATTATCTTTTAAAACATAGGGTAAAATAGCAACACCTTGATTATTACATCAAGGTTCTTCAACATAGATAAAACCATTCTCTATTTTTACTTCAATAAATTTAGAATCAAACAATAATTTTTGATTTTCAATATTTTTAATTAACATTTTTTATTTTTCCTATCTTAAAATATTTAGTTTATGCTTATCTTTTAACAAATTTTATAAATTAATCAATCTTTTTTTAAAAAATAAAAAAAGTTCACAAATAAAAATTTGGAACTAAAGTTTTAGGGTTATTTGAAATTTGTGTTTATATTTAAAATTGTAACTTTCTAAAATAATTTATTTTTTTTGTAAATATTTTTGGGAAATTTTTACTCGATATTGACAGTGCTAGGTTCTTTATCAC
>NZ_JALMUW010000125.1:0-1050 GCF_023846195.1 Spiroplasma endosymbiont of Lariophagus distinguendus | reverse complement strand
AAAAAACATTTATTGAACAATATGTTAATCAGATGACTGATAAATTAAAAGCAGTTAATGAAAATATATATACTTTAGAAGTTGAAAGTAAAGAAACTGATAAAGATATAAAAAACAGAAATCTAGACAAAGTAGATAACAGAAGAACCTTAGAAAGAATTAGAAATGAATTATTTAATTTAAAAGAAATAATTCAAGAATCATCTTTTTTTAATGGTAGTTTAAAAGCATTAAAAGAAAATATGACAAAATTACAAGAAGAAAAAACTAAAATATTAAATTTAAAAAAAGAAATTTTAAAAAAAGAAGAATTGAAAGCGGAATTACAAAGTTTAGAAAATTTAATTGCATTAATAAAACAAAAATCAGAAATTGAATTAGAAATTGAAAGATTAGAAAAAAACAAGGAACAATTAACAACAGACATTGATGCAAATAAAGGTCAAATACAATCTATTTTAAATGATAATGAAAGTTCTAAAGAACAATTAATCACAAAAATAGATGAAATAAATTTAAATATTAAAACATTAAATGACAATATAGATGCAAAAACTAATTCAATTTCTTGTTTAGAAAAAGAAATTAAAAGTAATGAAGAAAATATTAGTTTAAAACTAAAAGATTCAGAAAATATTTTTCAAAATATTATAGTGTTACAAGATTGAAGAGATAGTATTTGACGTCGTGTTATTTCACTATTAACTTTTGGCATTTTTTGTAATTACAAAAGTGTTCAAAAAAATTAGATAAAGAATTTGTTAATCGAAGTAATATAAATAAAGAAATTACTGATTTACGAATGGCAAATGAAAAAAAATAAAACAAGAAAAAGATTTGTTTAATGAGATATTAAAACATAAAAAAGAGACAAATATATTAAAGAAAAATTGACTAGTATTAAAAGCACAATTAAGCAAAAAGAATAGTACTAAAGAAATAGAAGATTTAAAAGTGACTAATAGTCAAAAACAATTTTTATTAGAAAATACAATACTAAAAATTAAACAACAAAGAGAAAAATTAAAAAATATTTCAATGTCAATATCG
>NZ_JALMUW010000124.1:0-1090 GCF_023846195.1 Spiroplasma endosymbiont of Lariophagus distinguendus | reverse complement strand
CCAAGTAAATTTAAATGATTTTTGTATTTTTCATAATATTAATAATACAAATTTATATGAAAAAGTTATTCATAAGAAAAAAGAAATGACGATTATTGAAAAAGAAATTGATAATATTACTAGTTTAAAATTTTGATTACAAGATGAAAATAAAGAAGAATATAGTTTTTTAAATCTTTTTGAAAGAGGTACTTGATTTAAAAATCAAGGAATACTTGAATTTAAAGTTGTTCAAGATTTAATAAAAAAACATTATATTGATTTAAAGTCTGATTATACAAATATTTATTTACCTTATACAAAAACTGTTACAAGTAAATATTCATTACGTTTATATGAGTATTTGCGAAGCTATTTGTATATGAATGCTAAAACTAAAAAAATACCAAATTTTAATCATGAATGAGAATTTAAACAATTAGCAAAAATTTTAAATATAGGTTTGAATAGTAGTTATTTTAAAAGAATCAATGATTTAAAAAGATATGTTTTAGAACCAGTTAAAAAAGATTTGTTGAAAACTGATATTATTTTTTCTTATGAATTGATAAAAATTGGTAGAAAATATAGCAAAATTATTTTAAATACGTATTTAGATTTAGAGAAATTTAATGCGCAGAATCCTGAACTTGAAAAAGTACCAACTAAAAAAGAAAATAAGGAGAATGCAAATAAATCAAAGCTAATAGCAAATAATTTTGAAAAACAAAAAAATAAAATAATTGAAAAAACAATTTTAACTGATGAACAAGTACAAAATATTTTAAATAATATTGATAGTAATTAAAATAAATTGAGGTTTTTTCACTTTAGATACAATTTAAATTAAATATAAAAAATAAATAACTATAAATATATATAAATATAAAATATAAATAACTATACATATATATAATTATATATAAATATAAAAAATAAATATGATATAATATTTTTATAATTTTATTATAGAAAGGAGTACAATAATGAAAAAAATAACACTAGCCAATTCTAAAGGTGGTTGTGGTAAAACAACATGTACACTAGGGCTTGTTAGTATACTTTCTTCTATTGAAAAAAAAGTATTATTGTTTGACTTAGACCCCCAAGC
>NZ_JALMUW010000123.1:0-1104 GCF_023846195.1 Spiroplasma endosymbiont of Lariophagus distinguendus | reverse complement strand
CTTTTAACAATTTCGTTTAATAACTGGTGATTAAATGAAGAAACAATAATTTCAGCTTTACTTTTTTTTTCTAATTTTTTAATTTCTGAAAAAATAACCATTAATTGATTTGGGGTATATTTACGATTAATTTCTTCTTTAATTTCAACATTAATCATTTGATAATTTTTACTTAATTTTTCAATAAAATCATTAAATAATGGTGGAATTCATTCTTTATTATTTTTAAAAAATTCCAAATTAATAATTTCTTCATATAATAAACTACTAACCTCACTTTTATTATTGGCAATTCTTTCAAATGTATCATCATGAAAAATAATTACTTTATTATCTTTTGTTAATCGAATATCAAACTCTACTGCTTGGCAAATTTTCAAAGCATTTTGGAAATCAATGATTCGATTTTCACCTTCTGTAGAACGAAATCCACGATGTGCCACTAATAATGCCATAAAATAAACACCCCCAATATTCCTATACCTAATTATTTTACACTAGACTTGTTTTGTAATTAAAAAAGTACTTTGTGTTTCCCAGAAATTCAACTATAAAATTTTATTTTTTTAAGTTTAAGTAAAAATTAACAATTAAAATTAATATTTAATTAAGGAATAAATCTCGTTACTGAATTATAATCATAAATATCATTATCTAAATTACTTGCACATAGAATACTATTATTTCATTCAAAGTTTTGTTCTGCTATTTTTTCACTAAGTAACAATTGTTCAATAGATTGATCTAATTCTAAATTATTTGATATATCTTTTATAATTTGTTCATCACACATACCATCAAAAATTAAATTAGATGATAAATTTTCACTACTTAGTACCGAACTTTGTTCTTCATTAGCCATATATTCAAACTCTATTTCCTCTAACAACTTATCTAATTCTGTTTCTTGTGTTTCTGAATAAAGTTGTGATTCTAAAACATCTCATGCAATATTTTTTATTTGTTCACTACACATATCATCACAATTAAAACTGCTTAAATCAAAATTTTGTTTTAAAGTAGAAACATGACTAGATTGCAATTCTATTTGTTTTTGCTTTTTTTCTTTATCACGTTGATATCATTTTTTATTATATTCTTTCA
>NZ_JALMUW010000122.1:0-1145 GCF_023846195.1 Spiroplasma endosymbiont of Lariophagus distinguendus | reverse complement strand
AATATTATGAATTTTCTAGAAAATGAACTTAATTATGATGAACTTGATATTACATTTAAAAATAATGAATTAAATTATTTAACAAATATATTTAAAGCATATGATGATTTTTGATATCAAAATATATATGATAAAAATAAACATAAATATGTTAAAACTGCAAAAAGAAGTCCAAATACTCAATATGGTAAAATAAATAATTTTTATCGTAGAGGTTATTTAATATTAGAAACTAATGAATATTATTATCCTTTAGATGATTATATAAAACTTAAAAAAAGAAAAAGAACACTTACAAGTTTAGAAAATACAATAATAAAAAATTCAGGTAATGGTAAAAGACAATCTGATGTACAAGATATAATAAAAAATAGTAATTTTTCTAAAACATATATGACTAATGTAATGAAAAATGCAGTAATAAATATTGAAGAAATAAAGGAAAAGAAAGTAGTATTATCAACTGAAAAATTATTTATAAATATGGATGATTGTTTTATATCTTCATTATTTAATAATAAAAAACAAAAAAATCGTATTCGTACAATTAGTGCAAATAAAGGTAAAGATTTAGAAAAATCTACTAAAAGTAGAAATGTTTTAAAAGATAAAAAAATTACTTATATGAAAACTAAAAATGGTCAAAGAATTAAAAAACAAGAATTAATTGATAAAATTTATGAATTTCTTGATTTACAATTTATTTATAGTAAAAGTAGTTTAGTATTTATTGGTGATGGTGCACCTTGAATTAAAACTACTGCTAAAAAAGAAAATATTCCTTATGTAATTGATAGACATCATGCATTTAAAGCACTTAAAAAAGGATTTATTATTAATAGAAAAGTAGATAATAAAAAATTAACAAATGCATATAATTTATTTGTTAATGGTGAATATTATAAATTATTAGATTATTTAAAAGAAAATAATGTAAATGAAGAAATATATAAATATTTTAAAAATAATAAAAATGGTGTTATAAATCAAAAAGAAAATTGAAATCAAGGAGTTTGTGCTGAAAGTGATGTATCACATTTAGTTAAATCTTTAAAAGGATATGGTGCTAAAATTTTTAATGATAAAGTACTTGATAATATGCTTATAATTAATTCAGCCAGAATTAATAAATTAAATCTTTTACT
>NZ_JALMUW010000121.1:0-1149 GCF_023846195.1 Spiroplasma endosymbiont of Lariophagus distinguendus | reverse complement strand
GTTATCTTTTTTAGCTTTTGTCATTTTATCATCTCATTTCTATTTAAAGTTTTTAATCAATGTTTGATTAATCCAATTTAGAATTTCAGTTAGTTTTTCATATTCTAAACGTTTAGGTCCAACAATTGCAATTTGTCCTTGTTCACCATCATGAACTTTAAAAGTAGTAGTAATCATTGCCATATCGTTATTTTCATTACCCAGTTCTTCACCAATTTTAATTTGTAGTTGATTATTATTTAATTCATCAAAATACATTCATGGTGATTGTGATTCAATGAATTTAATAATTGTTTTAACCTTATTAATATCATTAAATTCAGGATTTTCTAACATATATTGAACACCGTGTGTTGTTGATAGTGGTCGTGAGAAATTAATTAAAGTGTTAACAAATCCTTGAATAATATATTCTGATTTTTGTACTTGTTGTTCAAGGATTGGTTTTAATAAATTTACTTTCTCACTAATTTCACTAATTTTAGTACCAATTAATCTGGTGTTAAAAATATCAATGGCAATTGATAAATCGGTTAATGATGTTTCTTGAATATTAAACATTTTGTTTTGAACATGACCATTACTAGTAATACAAATTGTTAAAGCATTATCATTACTAATCGGTATTAATTCAATTTTTTTTAAAGTATCTTCATTAATATTAGGACCAGTAACAATACTAATCAAATTAGTCATTTCACTTAAAATACTACTAGTTTTATTTAATACTTCGGTAATTACTAAGTTACGGTTATTAAATACTTCTGCTATTTTTTTCTTCAAGATTTCTAGTTCTTGATGTTCACCCATATTCATTAAATTATCAACATAATAGCGATAACCTTTTGTTGAAGGAATACGACCACTAGAGCTATGTGCTTTTTCTAATAATCCTAATGTTTCTAATTCAACACATTCATTACGAATAGTAGCACTAGAAAAATTAATATTGTTATTATTTTCTAAAATAGTTTTGCTACCAATTGGTAATCCTGTTTTAATATATTTTTCAACAATGATTTTTAAAATTTGTGATTGTCTGTTACTTAACATTGTTCACCACCTTTTTTAGCATTCATTAACATTGAATGCCAATACTTATATAATTATAACTGAGAGTGTAATAATATCAAGACTTAATTGAATTTT
>NZ_JALMUW010000120.1:0-1164 GCF_023846195.1 Spiroplasma endosymbiont of Lariophagus distinguendus | reverse complement strand
TTAATAAGTTTTTAATATTTTAATAAAAATAAAAATTTTGATTATGTTTTAGAATTCACAAGATTACACTTAAAAATAACCATTTTAATATAAATATCTATGCTATATGTTCTATTACCAAGCATTTCTTTTAAAATATATCAAATATTACTTTCAGCAAAAGTACCAATATTTCATTTTGCACCTTGATTTTCAATTCCTTGTTTATTATTTTTAAAATATTGTTTTTTTAATTTTTTATGATTTTTTAATATTTCATTCATATACTTTATTAATTCATCATATTGACCATTTTCAATAAACTTTCTACAAGTATTATATTCTTCAAAATATTTTCCCTTGTTTCCAGCAATTATTCCTACATACAACTTTTTAACTAAATGAAATTTATCTAAAACAAACTGTGCACCAAGATAATCAGCAACATCTTTAATTCACTCTGCACTATCTCCACAAATAATGATTTTTGCTTGGTCAAAATTTTCAAAAAATCTATTTCCTTGTTCTAAAATAAATTCAGCAGTTTTTTGAACTCCAATTTTAGTTTTTGTTGGTCTTATTATTACATCTACTCTTTTATTAACTAATTTATGATTAACATTATCTGTACAAAATAATACTAAACGCATTGAATATTTACCAGAATTTCGTTTAAATTTTCAAAACTTTCGATGTCCGTCATCAATACTAATATAAATAAATTGATTTGGTTCTAATTTTATTTTAGGAACATCTAATTTATTAACTTGATATTCTTGAAATAATCTACTAATACTTGTTGTACTAAATTTTGTTTGCTTCATAGTATGTAAAATATCAACATATCTTTTTCCGTCAGCAAAATGTTCAATAACATTATTTTTGATATCCTGACAAGTTCTTTTATATTTAGGTAATTCTAATTCTTCATCTAATAAACAAACTCTTACTCATTTTTTTAATTGTTCATCATAATATTTATAATCACGACATTTATAAATAACAAGACCATTGATAGTATTTCTAGTTCTTTCTTTAATTTTAACTGGAATATATTTTCTATCTCTTTCTTTTAATATTCTTCAATCTGTTTTTTCTCATTGATTTTTTATATCATCTCTAAATGATTGATACATTCTTTCAGTTGCTTCTTTTAAAGTTCATAAATAATTAAAACTCATATTT
>NZ_JALMUW010000012.1:0-19752 GCF_023846195.1 Spiroplasma endosymbiont of Lariophagus distinguendus | reverse complement strand
TGAGGAAATACTAAAAGTAAACAAGGATATCCTGACTTAGTAGTTCATTATGAAGATAAAGATATGCTTATTGAACTAGAACGAACACGCAAATCAAAAGAAAAATTTAAATTGAAATTAAATAACTTACGCAGTTATTTACTACAAAACATTCACATACTTTGATTAGTTCCAAATGAAATCATGAAAAAATTTATTAATGAACAAATCAAAGCATATAACTGAAAAACAGAACAACATCACATTGAAATATTTAATGGCAGTTAATTGTCAAAAAAATATTTTTACTTCATTAATTAATTCATTTATATTCATTTATGGTATGCCATAGACCACAGTCAAAGTATGCCATAATTATTTATTTGTTATTTTATTAATGTTATAATAAACTTAATTATTTTTAAATAAAATTTAGGGGGAAATTATGAATAAAGAAAATAAATATAATGGAGTAATAATTTATTATGCAAATGAGTTAGCTAGAAATTATAGCAAGTTTTCATTAGAAGAACAAAAAGCTTTGCATTTAATCTTTTCTCATATTAAACCATTCGAAAAAAATCCAACGACCTTTAAAATTGAAAAAAAATCTTTTTTTGAAAAATTAAATATTGTTGGTATTGATAAATATAAAAGATATGAAAAAATTATCGTAAATCTAATTGATAAAACCTTTACAGAAATTTTTAAAAAAGAAACAAATTCCAAACTAATAGGTCGTGTTATTTCTGATGCTGAATGATTTTATAAAGAAAATTATTTTGAAATAAGTATTTCAAATAAATTCATGCCCTATATAGAACAACTCGTAAATCACTATACAAAATTAAATTTAGATAGTATTGTTTTGTTTAAATCAAAGTATGCCTTAACATTATATAAATGACTTTGTTCTTGAAATGATGAAAATAAAAAAATCAATCAAAGATATATAACAACCAAAGATTTAAAAGAATTACTAGGATTGTCAAAAGAAGCATATATGCAAGGAATTAAATTTAATCGTTCTCATTTTGAAAGAAGAATAATTAATCCTGTTATTTTAGAAATAAATAAAAAAACTAATTTTAATTTAAATGTCAAAAAGAAAAAGAATGGTGCAAAAGTTGAAAATTATGAATTTATTTGAAATCAAAAAGAAAAATAAGGAGAACCAATAAAAATGAAAAAAATATTAAGTATGATAGGAGCAATAACTTTATTAGGAACAACAAGCATACCAAACGTCAATACAAGTATAAACAACAATTTAAATCAAAATATTGTCTTAAAAAAAGAAGAACAAAATATTACTAATAAATGTAAATTAATTAATTTATTAATTAACTTTAATCAACCTGATTATTTTGGAAATAAATATAATGGATTTGTTTATAAACAAGAACAAAAAATAGACATAAATGATAATTTTATTAGTTTAGCAAAAATTGATAATAAAGAAATTAGTATACCTAATTTTAAATTCCAATTAAATGAAGGAGAACATGAAATTGCACTACTTTTAAAACCAGAATTAAATAATTTTTATGATTTATTTAATGCTGATAAAAATGGATTTGTTTATTATAAATTTTCAATTAAAAAAAATATGGATAATAATGTAAATTCATATAAATTAAATCAATCAATAAATAATATTAAAAATTTTTGAATAGATAAAGAAAATAATATTTTTATTTATTCAAATGATAAATTATTTAAAGTTTTTGTTGGTAGCAAAATTGCTTTAGATATTATTGGATATAGTGGAATTTTATCTAATAATTTAAAATTTGATAGTGAAAATAATACTTATTTTGTTGCTAATAATAAAATTTACAAAATTAATAATAATAGCATAAATGCTGTTGAAATTACTATAAATGGATATTCAAAGGAGACAAAAGATTTATTTATTGATAGTGAAAATAATATATATTTAATTATTAATAATAATTATGGATATTGAAAAAATATATACAAAGTGAATCATGGAACCACACAAGCAATTAAAATAAATATTATTGGACTTAGTACAAGTGATATATTCAAGATTAATTTTGATAATAAAAATAATTTATACATTATTTCAAATAAGTTATTTAAGGTAAATGCGGGCACTACAAATGCTATTGAAATAACAGGATATAATGGTTTAATAGAAAATATTAGTTTAGATACAAATGATAATTTATATTTTATTACAGATAAGCTTTATAAAGTTACTATTGGAACAAATGTTGCAAAAAAAAACAATATTACAAATTTATCTAGTGGTATATATGACTTGTTAGTAGATAAAGAAAATAATATTTTTATTTTTAGTGTAAATGGTTTTTTTAAAATTAATCATGATACAAATAATGCAATTGAAATAACTGGATTAATGCCAAAAAAACCAATTAATAATGTTTGCATAGATAATAAAGGTAATATTTTTTTAAATCAAGATGATGAATTTTATGCGATTGTTGTTGGGAAAATACAAGCAATTAAAATGAATTTTAGTTTTAATACAGTTCAAGTTGAAAAAAGTTCAATTTTAAAAATTATAATAATAGTTACAATTTTATTAGGTATAGGCGGGGTTGGTTTTGGTTCTTATAAAAAATATAATGTAATCAAAATATGATTTAAAATTAGATAAACAAACACAAATGCTTCTAGACAATATTGATGGTACTTAAATTCAAAACATCGCTAAAAACACTAAATATGAGCGATTTAAAGGCATATACCTAAAAAGGAGTAATTGTTCATGACAAAAGAAGAAGCAGACCAAATAGCAGAATTATTTAAATGTGATGAATGTACACCAACTTTTAGAATTTCTGATGATTTAGAAAAAATGATTTTCCAACCATGTGACAAACATAAAGATATTGCTAATCTAAATTATTTTAAAAAAATGAATATACATTAAGGAGTTTTTAATGACTGAAAAACAAAAAGCATACTATGCATCATATTATGAAGCAAATAAAGAAAAAATTCGTGCAATAAACAAAAAATATAAAGAAGCAAATAAAGAAAAATTAGCAGAAAGACAAAAAAAAATTATCAACTAAATAAACAAAAAATTGAAGAACAAAAAAGAAAATATATAGAATCTCATAAAGAAAAAATAGCAGAAAGACAAAAAAATATTATGAAGCAAATAAAGAAAAAATATTAAAATATCAAAAAGAACAAAGAAAAAATCCAGAAATTAGAAAAAGAAATAATATCTATAAAAAAGAATATATGCAGAATTATAGAAAACTAAATTCTAAAAGAATTAATGAAAAAAGACGTGCATATTATCAATTAAATAAAGAAAAAATAAAGGCTTTTCTCCCTTTATGTACTATTTTTAAATTTTATCACATAAATGCTGAGAAAAGCCTATCTACGGACTTCTCCCCACATTTTTAAATCAAACATAGCATTACAATTTCAAAACTAGGTATCTTATTGAATTTATATGCAGCTTCTTTTGCATATAAATGAACATGATGTTTTGCAACTTTGATATGTGTTTTAAATGTTCTTCTTATATGTTTTCAAACTGATTCAATTTGGTTGGTATTTACACCAGTTTTTGAAACATAGCTATCTTGATGATTGACTGTTTCATGCTTAGTGAAAACCGATTTAAAATCGCAATATCCTTTTCAAAAATCAGTATGTACATGACACTTTGAAGAAATGTGGTTTCTGCAAACTGCAAAGATTTTACTTTTTGCATTTTTCAATACTTTCACAATTAATTTATTGGTTGTTTTTTCATAAATACCAACAATCAAGGTTTTATTCACCAAGGATCTTCCTTGTTTTTTAAAACCCATATGTGAAAGATACATTTCATCCATTTGCACTATGCCTCAACAATAAATTGTGATTCTTGTTTGGCAATACAAGTTCTGATTTTATGACCCATTCTTCAAGCAGTTTTCAAAGTTACCCCAATTCTTTTGCAACATCAGTTGATGGAATTCCATGTTTGGTGTTTATTCATCTAAAGATGAGATAAAACCAAGATTTCAAAGGTATTTGTGACTTGTAAAAAATGGTGCCATGAAGAATACTAAATGTTTGATGACATTTCAAACATCTTATTCTTCTTAAATCAGAAGTATTCAAATTTGTTCAATAACACCTGATACATTTATTTTCCTTCAAACTTACTATATATTTCAAACAATCTTGTTCTGTTTGAAAAGTATTGTTGAACTCATTCAATTTCATTGTTTCCTCCACAAGTACATGTGGGGAGAAGTCCGTAGATAGGCTTTTCTCAGCATTTATGTGATAAAATTTAAAAATAGTACATAAAGGGAGAAAAGCCTTTAACAATCAATGAAGCTATAAATGATGTAAATCAATATGTTATGTTTTATAATTATGAAAGAATACATTCTAAATTTCTAAAACCACCAATTTTACAAATTAAAATTTAGAAAAAAAGTATGAAAGTGGTCCAGTAATTAGGGCCAACCACCGCAGAAAATAGAAATTATTGTCAAAAATAAAGCTAAATATAAAATTCGCACAATGTGTCGTTTTTTAAAATATCTAAATCAACATATTATTTTAATTTAAAGAAAAAGAAAATAAAATCAAAAATAATATTTATGATGAAGCTGTTATTAGTGCTTTTAAAGAAAATAAAGAAGTTTATGGTACTAGAAGATTAAAAAATTCTAGAAAACCAAGAAATTTATTTATCGCGCAGAAAAATTAAAAAATTATGAATGAACATAATTTAATATCAAAATATACTAAATTATCATTCAAAAATCATAATAACAAAGTTAACGATAGTCAAATAACTAATCTTGTTAATAGAAAATTTAAGAATAGGATTAAAATGAAGTTATTGTTAGTGATTTAACTTATGTACAAGTTAATGGTAGGTGAAACTATATTTGCCTATTAATAGACCTATTTAACCGCGAAATTATCGGACATAGTGTTGGAGTTAAAAAAGATGCATCATTAGTACATCAAGCATTTATGCAATCAAATCGCTGTTTAAAAGATATTCAAATATTTCATAGTGATCGCGGTAATGAATTTAACAATAAAATTATTGATAAACTTTTACTAGCATTCAACATTAACCGTTCTTTAAGTAAAAAAGGTTGTCCTTATGATAATGCTGTTGCTGAAGCAACTTTTAAAACTTTTAAAACCGAATTTATTAATGATAAAAATTTTACATCATTAATCCAATTAAAATTAGAATTATTTGATTACATCAATTGATATAACAATATAAGAATTCACAGCACTTTAAACTACTTAACTCCAGTTAAATATCAACAACAAATGTCTACCAAAAAATAGTCCTAAAAAGTGTTGCCATTCCACACAATGTCATTTTTTCTTTTTGAAAATTGATTTAAGTTTTTTAAACATTTGACTTTATCTCATTTTCTTTTTCAATTATTGCTGATTTAATAGTTTGTTTATAGATAGATTTTGGTTGAAATTTTGGTGAGTAATGTTCATTCATTTGTAAAGTCTGACCAGTTTTAGGATTTCTAACAGTTCTTGCATTCTTTTTAACAATCATGAATTTTCCAAGATTTGAAATATCAACAAATTCACCAATTGAATTTTTAGCAATAATTATTTCTGAAAGTTTATCAATGCAGTTTTCAACATCTTTTTGATTCAAATTAATTTCATTACTTATTGCTTTTACTAATTCTTTTTTATTCATACTATCCCTCCAAAAATTTTAATTTTTAATATTTTTATCTTATTCTTCTTCTTTTTTAAGAATTTCGCGGTTAGGATTTTGTTCGGCTATTATTTGTTTATAAATTGTATCACGATATTTTACACAACCATCAATAACATTATCTAAAGGGTTTTGAGCAATACGTACTTCAAAGATATCTCCTTCATATTTTTGACGAATTAGTTTTGTATTTGATTTATTAGATTTAACTTCAATGAAATATTCTTTAGATAATTCTTCTTTAATGAATTCATCTATTTTTTTAATGTAAGCTCCACCCCCGCAAATTGTAATACCTTTACCTGTCTTCTTTAAATCACTAACACTACCAGCAGCTTTTTCTCCAACAGTTCTTAAGACTGTGCGAATGGACGGAATAACATGTTCTCTAAATTCAACTTTCATAACATTTTCGCGAATTTCTTCGGGTGTAATTTCAATAGTTTTAGAAATTGACATTGTTTCTCCCGGTTGAGAGTCCAATCTAGGTAATGAAATTCCCGAAATAGTATACGGTTTTTCATTTTGATATTTCATAAGTGAGCCAATATTTTTAAGAACATCTTCAGCTTCTTTTGTTCCGATTCTTATAGCATGTTTTTTAGCAATATAGTCTTTAATTTTTTGTGTTAAAAAATCTCCAGCACAATGTGTTGTATATGAATATAAAATTGAATCATTATTAATGACAGCAATATCAGTACTTCCTCCTCCAATATCAATACACATAATTGCTGTTCCAAAAATATCTTGTCCTGAACCTAAAGCTGCCATTTTAACTTCTTCTTGTACAAAACCACGAAGTGCTCCTAATTGATGAACAATATTTTCTAGAGCTTCTCTTTGTATGGTATTGATTTCACTTGGTGTAGCCATTAACACAATTAAATCACGAT
Organism: Spiroplasma endosymbiont of Lariophagus distinguendus; assembly: GCF_023846195.1. Lineage (NCBI taxonomy): Bacteria > Bacillati > Mycoplasmatota > Mollicutes > Entomoplasmatales > Spiroplasmataceae > Spiroplasma > Spiroplasma endosymbiont of Lariophagus distinguendus. The sequence goes on along the minus strand of NZ_JALMUW010000012.1, from coordinate 13,149 downwards.
TTTTATCTATTTTTTCAAGTTCTTTAGAATTTTTTATAATATTATTATCAATTTGTTTTGAATTTTTAATTTCAAGTCTAAAATCTTGAAAAATTTTAGCAAGGATACGTTGTAAAGCATCTGGATCAGCAATATTACCATCACGGACTGGACGTTTAATAATAACGTTTTCATTGCTTTTATCCATCAATGCTTTTGCTTCTTCACCATAAATAATTATATTTTTTTCATAATCTTCGGCTAAATATGTTGGTGCATCATATCTAAGACCAGTATTAATATATCTAGCTTTAAAATTTTCAGTTCCAATATCTAAAGCTAATCACTGATAATCATTTATAGATTTAAGCTTATTACTTTTCTTAATTTCTTTTATTTTTTTAAACATTTTTTTCTCCTTTCTTAAAAAAATTTTAAATACTAGTTTTTTCTTATTATAATTTTACAATATTTACGAAATAAGTTCTTTGTATACTTTTTTAATAATGAATTTTATTATATAAAAATATTTAACAAATAAATCTATCCATGATTACGAGTTTTTAATTTAGAATTTTTGAATAACTCAATCTTATTTTTAAGTTGTTCAATTTCTTTCTCTAGTTTTTGAATTTTTGTTTCTAATTTTATTTTTTGGTTTAAATTAATTTCATATCCAAGATTTTCTTTAATTTCCATTTCTTGAATTTTAGTAAATAAAGTACTACTTTTATCTAATTGTATGGGATTATTAAATTTATCTTTTCAAATATTACCAATTTCATTAAATTTAATTGTTTTGTAATAAATTGGTCTTATATATTGAATTTGATTATTAATTTTTATTTTAAAATAATCATGACTACTAGGTTCAGTAGTCATTAACTGAACTTTTACATGACTAGGATAAGACTTAATAACAATTGCTGGACGATACTTTTGCTTACCAGTTTGGTTATCAATATCATTAGAAATTTTCACACGAATTCCCATTCCTTTTTGTAATTTTCATCATTTAAATTGCATATTATTCCACTTTCAAATTTGACATTTTTATAAAATGATTATATAATTAATTTGTTTAGTACAGATAATGCTGTGCAAGGGGGAGTAAGCCCTCGAGTTCCCAACCCTAGCTGTTGGGTTTTTTTATATAATTTTAATAACTTTAAATGTTTCATATTTCTTAAATTTAAATAGGTGTTAATAAATTCATTAATTCAGTTTCTGTTAAATTAGTAATCAATTGTGTATCATTATTACCATCAAATACTGAATTAATAATGTCTAATTTTTGATTTTGAATATTAATGATTTTTTCTTCAATTGTTCCTTTAGTAATTAATTTTATTACTTGAACAACCTTTTTCTGTCCAATACGATGAGCACGGTCTGTTGCTTGATTTTCAATAGAAGGATTTCATCAAGGATCAAAATGAATAACAACATCTGCTGATGTTAAATTTAAACCAACTCCACCAGCTTTTAAAGAAATTAAAAAAACACTAATATTAGTATTGTTATTAAATTCTTCCACCAATAATACTCGTGATTTAGAATCCGTTTTACCGTCTAAATATAAATAATTAATTTTTAATTTTTTTAAAATTGGTATTATTTGTTTTAATATTTTAGTAAATTGAGAAAAAATTAAAATTTTATGTTTAAAAGAAATAAGTTCTTCTAAAATATCATGTAAGATATTAAGTTTAGCGCTTTCTTGTTCATAATTGTTATCAACAATGCTAGGATCACAGCAAATTTGTCGCAAGCGCATTAATGCAGTCAAAAACTGAATTTTGTTTTTATTAAAATTTTTATTATTAATAGAATCTTCTAATTCCTTGCGTGCTGCCATAGCATAAGCCGCATAGATTTTTTTTTGACGAGAAGTCATTTCAACAATAACTTTATTTTCTATTTTGTTAGGTAATTCAGTAATAACTTCATTTTTTAAACGACGTAAAATAAATGGTTTTGTTTTTTTAATTAATTGTGTTAATAATACTTTATCTTGTTTACGAGTGATAGGTATTTCATATTGTTTTTGAAATTTATGGTGTGAAAGCAATAACCCTGGTAGTACAAAATCAAAAATTGATCATAATTCGGTTAAGTTATTTTCAATGGGTGTTCCAGTTAAAGCAAATTTAATTGTAGAATTAATACCTTTTGTTACTTTAGCATTTAATGAAGTGGGGTTTTTAATATGTTGCGCTTCATCAATAAAACAATGTGAAAATGATAAACTCTCATATTCAATAAAATCACGACGTAATAACGGATATGATGTAATTAATATTTGGTAATTTTTATAATTTTTTAAAATTTCTTTACGTATTTGTTTAGTTCCATCAACAATAATTTTTTTTAATTGTGGGGCAAACTTTTTAAATTCATTTTTTCAATTATAAATAATCGAAGCAGGAGCGATAATGAGGATTGGCTCCATATGTGAATTTAACTCATATTCTTTAACAATATAACTAATGGTTTGTAAAGTTTTCCCAAGACCCATTTCATCAGCTAAAATACCACCAAAACCAAATAATGCTAATGTTTTTAATCATTTATGTCCTTTAATTTGATAATCACGAAGAACAGTATTTAATGAAGATGAAACAGTAATATTATTATCATTAAAATTTGTAATTTTTGTAATTAACTCAGTAAAGTATAAACTCTTATTAATAGATACATCTTTAAAATTAGAAAGTTCTTCATTCAAAAAAGGAGCATGATATTTCGGAATTAAAAATTTACCAGTTGCAAAATTTTCTAATGGTATGTCAAATTTATCTGATAATTTAACGAAGTTTATTAATGTTTTATTTTGTAAATCAACAATATTACCATTTTCTAAACGGTGATATTTTTTTTCATTTTTTATTGAAATAAAAAATGATTTAAGTTCATCTTGTGTAATATTTTCTAAACTAAAATTAAATTCTAAAAGTTGTTGATTTTCATTAATACTAATATTTGAACTATTAATTTTTGTTTTTATTAATCGCACATTTTGAAAATTTTCAGTATAATAAATAATTGATTGCTGTTCTATTACAGATAAAAGGTTAGATACCAATTTAATAATTGATTCTAAATCATTTAATACCAATTTATCACCAATTTTTTCAAAAGGTAGTGTAGAAAAAAGATATAAATAATTTTTCTCTTTTATGTAATCGCGAAGAACAATTTTATTTGGATTACTACTACTATCATTAATATCAAAAATAATATCATCATATTTGAAAACAGATTTTAAAATAACATATTCTCCATCAAAATCAAAATAACTTTCAATAATTAGTTTAGTATTAATAATATTATTAGTGATTATTGGATCAATAACAATATTATTATGTTTTAATAACGGTGAAATTATATATTGTATAACGTCTTGTTTATCATTTTCATCAAATATTATTTGATTTTGAGAATTCATAGTTTGTAAAATTTTACAATTATTTTTTTGATTATTTGTTAAAAATAAAACTTTTTTATTTTCTAAAATACTTTGTAATTTTGAGGTTAAAAATAAAGGTTTTTCTTTTTGATTACTAATAATTATCTGGTTATTAACTAAACTAATATTTAATTTTGATTCATAGTTTTCTTCAGTAATTAAAATGTCATTATATATTGTTCCTAAATATATTAAGTCTATTGTTTCGCCTTTTATTTTTTTTAAAAGGCGTTCTAATTGAACTGGTAATAACCTAAATTTACTATTATTATCCTCAAAATTATAAAAATTAATAATGTTCCCATTAGGTAATTTCATATTAAATATTTCAAATTCATCATATAAAAAATTAACAATTTTTTGTAAATTAATAGATAATTTTTGTTCTTGTTTATTCAATGAAAAGCCATATTTTTTAAAAAATGTTTTTTGTTCAAAAATAGTAGGGCTAATATCAGTAATCAATTTAATAAATTCAAAAATATTTTTAACTTCAAATAATTGATTAATACCAACTTTAAGTTGTAATTTTGCTAATGACATATTTTCAATAATAATTCTAATATTACATTTTACTATAGGAATCATTGAATTTTCGTTTTGTTTTTCTTGGTTTTTAAAAAAAGAAATTAAATTTTTGTGTTTATTTTCTAAACCTGATCAAATTAAAAATTGATTTGATGATTTATGATAACAATAAATTAACGAAGCAATGATGTGTTTACAAGTTGCATTATTAATTTGAAAATACATGCAGTCACAATATTTGTTAGTAAAATTAATATCACCATTATAAAAGTCAAAATATAAATTTACTTCATATTCTTCCTCACTTTGTGAAGATAATACTTCACATTCAATTATTAATGATTGATTTTTAGCATTATTATTTATCTTTTTGTTTATTAGTTTAATACTGTTATTTTTATACATAATTAAACCACGATTAAAAATAGAGTTTGAAACTTGTTCTTTAATAAATTCAAGATTAAATTTTGACATTATGTTTTCCTTAAATTAATATTTTTTCAATTATTTTTTAAAATTTTGTTACTACATTATCAAATAATTTTTGAGAACACTTTCCACTACAATATATAAATTTATATATTGTAGTTTTAATTGCTACTTAACTATCTTATTGAAATGAAGATACATTATTATTTTATATAATTTCTTTAATAAGTTCTTCATAAGCTTGTTTTTGACGTCAATAGTATTGACTATCTCAAATACTACTTAAATCATTTTCGGTTTTAATAAATGTATCAGAATGCTTAATATTGGTATTTACTAAATAATTGCTATATTTTTTTTCTTTTAGTCAATCTAATATATTAGATGTATTTTCATTATCCTTTATATTATTAAAAACTAATTTAATTACAGGCATATCTCTTTTATCAATATTAGTAATATAATTCAAAGTATTTTGTAAATCAACTATACCTTTATAACTACCTATACCACTATTTATTGGAATTAATATTAAATCACTAATTAATAAATAATTTAAACTTAATTCATCTACTGTTGGCGGATAATCAATTAACACATAATCATAATTATCAAAAATATTTTTATTAATTTTATATATTAAGTCCCCAATTAAATATTTTTCTTTTTCTTCATATAAATCTTTTATTAAAAAAATTGATTTTCTAACATTTTCACTAGAAGCAATAATATCTATATTTTTATACTTAGATTTTTGAATAATTTTATCAATACTTATATCTTCAACAGAAGCAATGATTTTTGCCATTGTCTTTTTAATGTCTGTATTATCTTGTTGTAATTCTAATGTTATAGTACCTTGACTATCTAAATCAATAACCAAAACTTTTTTATTTTCTAAGGCAAGTTTATATGCAATGTTTTTGCAAAGGGTAGTTTTTCCAACTCCACCTTTTTTGTTACAAAAACTAATCATTTTCATTTTTTTTGTTTCCTTTCCCATAACGTTCTCTAAGAATTTCATTCATTAGAGTGGTACATAGTCACTTTTTTTCTTTAGCTTCTTTTCTAAAAGCTTCAACAAGTTTTTTTTCACAATACATATTAGGTATCATATCTGTTGTAAATCTTTTATCTTTTACTTTTGAATTTTCTTTTGAAAAAGCTGCAGTATTTTCTACACGTTCCAATATTTTATTTTTTATACCATTTTTGGTTTCAATTGGCATTCTTTTCACTCCTTTATATACTGATTATATATTATTTTATATATTTTATTTGTAAAATATATTTTACAATAATAAATATAACTTTATTTTATATTTGTAAAATATGTAAAATTAATAAAATATATTTTATAATTAAATTTTTAATATATTAAAAATTATTCTGTGATTAAAATATCATATTTTAATCATTATCAATATTTTTCAAAATATTTTGTAGTTGTTTATCAGTTAAAATTGTTTTTTCAATTATTTTACTTTTTGGTTTTGAACCACTTTCAGTAAAATCATTTGCTGTTAATTTTTATTTATCTACATATACTTTATATTCTTTTTTAGTTGGTACTTTTTCAAGTTCAGGATTTTGAGCATTAAATTTTTCTAAATCCAAATTCGTATTTAAAATAATTTTGCTATATTTTCGTCCAACTTTTATCAATTCATAAGTAAAAATAATATCAGTATTTTCTAAGTCTTTTTTCACTGGTTCTAAAATTCTTGTTTTTAACATATTTATCTGTTTAAAATAACTACTTTTTAAACTTAAATTTAAAATTTTTGACAATTTTTCAAAATCTCATTCATGAACATAAATTGGTGTTTTTTTGTTTTAGCATTCATATATAAATAACTACGTAAATATTCATATAAACGCATTGAATATTTAGTAGTAACTTCTTTTGTATAAGGCAAAAAAATATTTATATAATCTCTTTTTAAATCAATACAATGTTTTTTAAAAATATTTGTATTAGGTTCTACATATATTATGCCATTATGATAGCCACCAGAATTAAACAAATTAATTAAATCATATTTATTATTTGCTTCATCTAAAAACTCAAATTTTAAACTTGTTAATTCATCTATTTCTTTTTTTAAAACAGTAGTTTCTTTTTCTTTATAAATTATAGAATTATATAAAGCATTTTGATTTATAGAAAAATATTTACAAAAATCAGAAGCAAAAAAATGTATTTTATTTTTATTACCTTTTATATCATTTAAATTTTGTTCTTGTACAGTTTTTATTAAAAAGTTAAATAATCTTTGAGTCATAATTCCAGCACTTTGATTAGTAACTGCACGAACAATAACATTGTCAATATCGAGTGAAAATTTCCCAAAAATATTTATCAAAAAAGTAAATTATTTTGGAAAGTTAAACTGTCAAATAAAAACAAATTTCAAATAACTTCTAAAAAATTTAGTTCCAAATTTTTATTTGAGGACTTTTTCTATTTTTTTTAAAAAAAGATGTCAATATCGAGTGAAAATTTCCCAAAAATATTTATCAAAAAATTAAATTATTTTGGAAAGTTACACTGTTAAATAAACACAAATTCCAAATAACCTTTAAAATTTTAATTCCTGTTTTTAATATAGGAATTTTTTTTGTATAATTTAATTAAACTTAATATAAGTTTTTAACTCATTGCTTTAATTTCAAAGTAAATGAGTTTTTATTTTGAAAGGATGAAAAATGAATAAAATTTACAAGAAGAATATGAATGAATTAATAAAGAATTGATAAAAATAATCATTGATAAAAATCAATTTACTCAGAAATTATTAGTAATAGAGTTAATTTAGCCAAACTACTATTGTTGATATTAATGAAAATTTAAAAAAACAAAAGATTAGCAAATTTAAAAATTAGTTATTTAATATTAAAAATATTTACTTTTGGAAAAATTGATAAAAATAAAATAATTAAAGAAAAAATGATTTTTTTATAAAAATATCAAAAGAACTTTTTGGAAATATTAAAAAAGTAAAAGAATTATATATAAGAAAATCAAATAGTGAAATAAATATAGATGTTAATAAAATTAATAATGCAACTTTAAATAATTTATTAATAAATCCGAATAAATCAAACTTACCACAAATGTAAAAACGATAGATTGCAATTACAATTTCTTTTGAGGCTTTTATGTAATCTGTGTATCTTTGTTTTGCAAAGTACTAGTTTAGATTAATTCTTTCTTCAAATTTTATCATAAAATGAGCAATTGCTGTATTTCAATTTTGAATGGGCATTGTTCATTTTTTTGTTATATTTTCAATTGCTAAATAAAATATTTTAAAAACTGCCATATCATTAGGAAAAACTTTTTTATTTCTGATAACTTTTCGTAATTGACTATTTACAGATTCAATAGCATTTGTTGTATAAATCACTCTTTTAATTTCTGCAGGATAACTAATAAAAACCATTAAATTATCTCAATTTTATATCAAGATTTAGCAATTTGAGGATATTGTTTATTTCACTTATTTTCAAAGGATTCTAAAGCCTGCATTGCTTGTTCTTCACTACATGCAGTATAAATTGGTTTTAAATCTGCAACTAGAGATTTTCTATGCTTATATGAGACATATTTCAAACTATTTCTAATTTGATGAACTATGCATAATTGATGTTCTGTTTTAAGATAAACTGATTGTATTGCTTCTGACATGCCTGTTAAATTATCACTGCGGCAATAAGAATATCATTTAAGCCACGATTTTCATTTCTGTTAAATTGCTAATCAAAATTTAGCACCTTCATTTTCTACTAATTCATAAACCTAAAACATCTTTTTACCTTCTAAATCAACTCCTAAAAGCTATATAAACTGATTTATTAAAATCCTTTTATCTTGTCGTACTTTCACTACTATGCAATCAAAATAAACAATCGGATAGACACTTTCTAATGGTCGATTTTGCCATGCTTTTACATCATCAATAACATCATCAGTAATTTGACTAATAACACTTTCACTAATATCTGCACCATGATATAACTCTTGTAATTGCATTCTAATATCTGATAAAGTCATTCCTTTTGCATATAATGAAGAACTTGTTGATCAAAACCATCAAATCTTCTTTGTCTTTTTGCAACTATTACAGGATTAAAATTACTATTGCGATCTCGTGGTACATCAATCTCAATTTTACCTTGTTGGGTTATTAATTTTTTTGAACTTATACCATTACGAGCATTGTCACTATTACTATGTTGATTCTTATCATATCCTAAATAATTTTGCATCTCAGAATTCAACATTTTTTCTACTAATCTTTTTGTTAATTCTTTATATAATCCTCCCTCTTTAAAAACTGTTGTTAAATCTTCAGTATTTTCTAATAATAAATCTACTGCTTTGATATTGGATCATTATTATTAATATTTTGCTTTTTAGCCATCTATAACTCACTCTTTCTAGGTTTATTATAGAACTAATTAAACATAGTTATTTTTGTAAGTTACACAGATTACTAAACATTACCTTTCTTTTATATTTAAAATCAATTTTAGGTCACCAAATTTGCTCATATACAAATGATTTAAAAATTTATATGGTTTAGTATTCACAAAATGTAAATCTTATATAACTTTAATTAGGAATTATTAATATCCATATCTTCAAGGATGATTTTTATTGGGTATATAAACTTTTTTAGTTTTTATTAAATTTTCTTTGATAATTGGTTTTAAAGCTATTTCTTTTAGTTCATACATTTGATTATTGTAACTAAGATATAAGTCATTAATAAATGATTTAAGTACAATTACATCAGTTCTAGGTTGTATATATTGAACTTTGTTATTTTTATAAGGAAAATATTTTTTACTATAATATGTTATAGTTGAACCACTATCTGTTTTTCTTTTAGAAAATCTTGAAAGATAAATATTTATTTCTTCTTGTGTAGGAGCTTTAATCATAGCAGATTTATTATCATCAATAGGAAAAGCAAACTGTTTATTAAAAAAGTTTATGTACGTTTTAAGAAATTGATTAGCTTCTTCTAAAGTTTTAATTTTATTAAGTCTTAGTTCGCTAATTAATCGACTTTGAAGTGTTCCAAATAAGCGTTCAATTCGACCTTTAGCTTGTGGAATTGAAGTTCTAATTATTTCAACACCCAAATCATTACAGCATTTTTGAAATTGAGTATAAGTGTCATTTTCTGTGTTTATTTTACCCGCATCGATTTTTTTCTTATATCCAAAAACTGTTCTGTTATCAGTATAAAATGCTTTTGGTATGCCATATTTAGTTAAAATTTGATAAAAGACATTATAATAACCATCTAATGTTTCTTGATGATCAAATCATAGCCCGACAATATTGCTTGTAGCATCATCAATTGCAGCATGTAAAAATGCTTTTGGTTTATCATTACCAAATCAATGATGATTACTTGCATCCATTTGAATTAATTCACCAAAATTTGTTCTACGATTTCTTGTTGGATGTAAGTTATTTTTCTTATTTTTATGTTTTTTTGGTGAAGTGAGTTTTTCTTTAATTAATATAGTATAAAGTGTGCTATATGAAATTTTAATTTTTTCTTCATTAATTAATTTCTCATGGAAATGTTGAAAATTAAAATTATAATATTTGGTTTTATACAAGTTTATAATTTCATTTTTAATTTTAATATTTGTTGCTTTATTAGAAATTTTATTACGTGATTTATGAATAAAACCAATTTTACCTTCTCTATTAAAAATTTGAATTAATTGATTAATTCTTCTAATAGTTAAGTTAAGTTTACTTTTAGCTTGATGCTTAGATAATTTTTTAATAGTAATGTCGTTTATAATCTTATATTTATATTTTTCTTTCATAGTCATGCTTCTTTCCATATTTATCACCAAGTATATTTAACTTCACTTTTGGGAAATTTTTACTCGATAACTAATAGGAAATTATCACTAAATAATGACATTTTGTCATCCATTTTTAACTCATTTTTACATTTTTGGTGAGTTTGGTTTATATCCACTTGTTGAAGGTTGATTTTGTAAATCTGTTGAATTTATTTTTTGTTTATCAACTCTTCAATTTTTTTCTAAAAGCATGTTTTTGATTGTATCAGAAGAATAAATTCAAGGTTTTTGTTTTCCACCAGAATAAATGCCCATTCTTGTTTGTTCATCTGTTTTATAACGAATAATTTGATTTTGTTTTATAATAGTTTCATCTTTTAAAATTTTTAATACATTAACTACATCGTTAATATCTGTATAATCTTTTGTATAAATCATAATGGCATAACTATTTGATTTATTTTTATTATTTGTAGAAACTTTTGAATGTCAAAGTTTACCATTTTGAATATTTTTTTTAATTTTATTTCAAATATTATTTACTTCTTTGTCATTAGGAAACAACATTCATTTTCCAACTTTTTTTGGATTTATTTCTATATTTTCATATTTATTATTATTTGCTCATAATCAATCATAATTTTGACTTTCTTTGTCAGTTGGTAATAATTTACTATCATTTGTTATTTCATTTTTATGAATATCATATTCATAAATGTTTTTCATATTAACACCTCTTTTAAACTTATTTACATTAAAATTAAATCAAATAAGTAATATATAAAAACTATATTTAGTTTATGCTTATTTTTTAACAAATTTTATAAATTAAACAATCTTTTTTAAAAAATAAAAAAAGTTCGCAAATAAAAATTTGGAACTAAAGTTTTAAAGGTTATTTGGAATTTTTGCATTTATTTTTATTTAAATTACAAAAGAAAACATAAAATTGTTAAGTAAACTGCACAATTGTGCAGTTTTGAAGTATTTATTATATTTACATTTTTTGTGATTTACTACTAGAATTTTGACTTTTACTTGTTGAAGCTTCACTGTTTACTTTTGATTTGTCTTTTTCAAATCCAAGAGCATTAGCAACTCTTTCTCGTCTTTCGCGTTCGTTTTTTTCTCCTCAAGCTTTATTTATTCGTTCAGCATCTTTGTTAAATTTATCTTTGTCTGCTTGACTTCATTCATTACATGATCTTCACATATTTATATTCTCCTTTATTATTTTTGAATATTTTTTTCTACCCTTAAAATATTCAATAAAAGTATATATTTTTAAAACGAAAAATGTTTAATAAATAATAAAAAATCACTATTTTTTAAAAATAGTGATTAAAAATCTATTGCTTAATTATGTTGTTAATAAACATTTCACTTTATTTCAATTTTTAATTGAACTTGTTGAAGGTTGTGAGTCTTGATGATTTACTGTATTTTTTATAGATGAATCAAAATTTTGATTATTTTCTGATTCAATACTTGAATTTTCTATAATACTATTTGAATTATGATTTATTGTTTCATCATTTATTAGTTTTTTTGGATTTTTATCTTTTACAATATCTAATTCTTGTTTTAGGATATCATATTGTGTTTGTAATTTTGTTTCTGACTTTTCATTTTCTAAATTTTTGATTATTGCTTCACGCTCTTTTTTGTTTTTTTCTTTTGCTTCTTCATTTTTACATATTTTGTTAGAAATTCATGATTCAACTTTTTTAGTTATAGGTGAAAATAATGATGAAAATATTTTCCCTCCAATACCGGTTGTGGCTAAAAATGCACTAATTGCAATTTTATCAATTAATACTAATGTTACAGCTGGTCAAACAAAAGGTAAAAAAGCACATATTATTGGAATAATAGCCAATGTTGTAAAAACAGTTCATATTATTCATTGCTTATTTGAAGGTTTTATTTTTTTATTTTTTTGCTGTTTTAGAAAATCTTTAATTGGCACAAATTGAAAATTATTAGTATTATGATTTTGTTGATTAATTAAAGAAATATCTTTATTATATTCATTAATGTTTTTGTAGTTTTTGATTTGATTAATAACTTGTATATCACCATTAGAATCTTCTTGAAAAAAAATTATGTTTTCAGTTATAGATTGGTTAATATGTACAAGAGTTGTTATGAAAAATACTTTATCTTCTATTGGTAAAATTTCTTCGTGAATTTTTTCAATTCCTGTATTTTTTCTTTGTTTTTCATCATAAGTTGTTATGGCATTATATGAATATTTTTTTAAATTGATATTACTTTTTTCTTCAGTAGTTTCGGTTTGTGTTCATATTTCCTTAGTTAATATTTGATACGGTGATATTTTTTTTGTATCAATATTGTCTAGAGCATCATAAAATATTTCGTTTTCTGATAAATCATCATTAACTGGTTGATGATTAGCATAATTTTTTTCGATCAATTTAAATGTTGAACCACCATGTCTTCTTTTTTCTTTTAAAATAGTGTTTGATTGATTTTTGATATCTTCTATCGATTTATTTTCTGATAGAAAATTATATGTTTTAGATTTTGTTTTATCTGTCATTTTAATGTCTCCTTTTAAACACTAAAACCCATTTACTTTTAAAATAAAGTAATGGGTTAAAACTTATATGTTGGATAACAACTATATGTTATCAAATTTTGTATATTTTACAATTAGTTAAGTTTTAACCAAAATTTAGTTATGAAATATCAATATTTTTGAATATTTCTATATGGTGTTGTTCTATTTTTCAATTGTATGCTTTGATTTGTTCATCAACAAATTTTTTCATACTTTCGTTTGGCACTAATCAAAGTATATGAATGTTTTGTAGTAAATAACTGCGTAAGTTATTTAATTTCAGTTTGAATTTATCTTTTGATTTTCGTGTTCTTTCAAA
>NZ_JALMUW010000119.1:0-1178 GCF_023846195.1 Spiroplasma endosymbiont of Lariophagus distinguendus | reverse complement strand
AGCAAAAATATTACCACCAAGTCCTCAAAATATAGCAAAAACATTATTATTTATTCCAGATAATCCTACTTATAGTATAGATTTACCATTAGAAAAAGTATTTAATGTAGATAATAATTATAATATGTCTTATAATCCCAATAATTGAATAAATAATATAGCACCTAAAATTAAACCATTAGAGATTAATTTAGATATTAAATCAAAGTTAGACCCTACATTGTTAATTAATAGTTTTGAAGATTTACAAAGATATTATAAAAGTATAGATGTTTATATTTCTTGAAATTACAAAACAAGTAAACATACAAATACTAGTGCTATTTATCTAGATTTTTATACATCTCAAATATTTAGTCAAAAAGAAGAATATACACATATGTTTACTTATAATTTAAAAGATTTAAATTATTATAATGACAAAAGAGAATTAATTATTAATGCTGAAAATTATAATATAAATAAATATAAATTTGATTTAAATTATAATTATTATGGAATTGCTACAATGGGAAAAACTTTAAACAATAAAAATAATTTATATAAATTAAATGAAAAAATAATTAATGTTACAGCAAATGAAAATAGGGGTACTTTATATACTAAAAAATATGATAGTGAAATATTGCTTGGGTTTAAAAATTTAGATAATAGTAGATTAAATTTTAATTTACAATTATTCCCGGCCTATATTTATTCAATATCAAATAGAAGTAGCGGTCCAAGTCATGGTGAAAATTTATTTTATGCTGAAAATGTTGATAGTTATTCAATATCAATTAGCAAAATAGTTGTAAATTCAAGATAATTATTATACTATTACTATATAAATTATTAATTAAGGAGAAAAAAGACTATGCCAACTTGAGCAATTTGATTAACAGTATTAGGTTCAATATTTACTTTATTACTTATTACTTGATTAACTGTAGGCGGACTTATATTACTAATGGGTGGTGTAAGAGAAGATAGAACTGCTTGAGGAATATTAATTCTTTTTATTGCGCTTAATATAGTAGGATTAATAATCGGAATTATCATAATGCAAAAAAAATATAATGAATTATTAACAGATTTGGGAATTAAAAAAGGAAGAAAAATATTATATGATTATGAACAAAGAAAAAAAGTAAAAGATAAATTAGAATTAGAAAATAACCAAAATAATATTCCCCCAC
>NZ_JALMUW010000118.1:0-1209 GCF_023846195.1 Spiroplasma endosymbiont of Lariophagus distinguendus | reverse complement strand
TACCTCTACCACTACTGAAATATTTTCTCATATCATCAGTAATAATACTTACATTATCATAAAATTTATCTCAATAAATTAATGTTCCTAAATAATAAATTGATATAATTAAATAAATAAAACTAATAACTATTAATCATGTTTTTTTTCTTTAAATTTTATTTTTTTTAAAATATTTTTCATATAATAGTACTCCATAAAAACATTTATCATAAACATAATTATTTTAACATATAAAATAATTTTTATCTTGAATTTAAAATTATTTTATAAATATTAGTTTTAATATTACTTATATATCTTTTTCCATGTGTATATATTAAATTGTTTTTTCAATCATTTATACATTCAATTTTACCTAAATTTGCTTGTAAATAAAAATTTCATTTTAGATGTTTATTATCAACAATACTCATTGCAATACATGAATTTGTTTCATAATTTTTATTTACTGTTCTTCCTAAACTTCCAAAATGTACTGATAAATTAAATTCATAACCAGTTAAATTATATGGCATTGAATTATTATTACTATAAGTATAAATATATGCTAATCCATTTTCATCATTATTATCATTTGGATGTAAAAATTCTTGTTTATATTCATTAATTGTTGGATTATTATTACTTAATATTAAATCTTTTAAATCAATAGTTATACTTGTATCTTCACTTTTTGCTGGTCTAAAAGTTTCATTTGTAGAATATACTACTAATTTATTATCATGAGAATTTTTTATTTCTTCCTTTGTTTCAATAACATAATCGTAATAAATAGTTATTGATTTATAATATCTTTTTAAATCATTAAAAGTATTAATTAATAAAGTTGGGTCTAATAGTGATTTTAAATCAACTTCATAATTATCTAATTTATTTGAATTGTTAGTAAGTCAAACATTAAAATTAGGTTTATATGATACCGAACTTGTATCAATTAATGATACATCATCTGTCGTCATTTCTATTTTTAAATCTGGATTAATAATTATTGTTTTAGCAATATTTAGTGGGTCGGGTGGTAATATATTTGCTGGATAACTGAATGTTGTTTCTTCACTTTCTTCATATTCATCATGATTTAATTTATATTGTGTTGTTCAATTAAAAGTATTTCCAGTTAAAGCACCATTATTATATCTATATTGTGCAACTGATATTTCATTATAATCACCTTGATAAGTATAAGGATTATCACTATAAAATGTA
>NZ_JALMUW010000117.1:0-1267 GCF_023846195.1 Spiroplasma endosymbiont of Lariophagus distinguendus | reverse complement strand
AAAAGAAATTGAAAAACAAATGCAAGAATTAAAAATAAAATCAGAAAAAAAAGAAAATTTTGATAAATTTTCAAAAAAAACAAATCCATTTTTATAAAAATTATAGTATTTTGTAAATTAAAATAAACCCATATTATTGGTCGGTGCCAACCAGAACCTTGGTTGGTTGGCCGCGGGGTTTAGCCCCGCTGGGGTGAGTTGCGAAGCAACGAGGGGCAAAGCCCCTATATACTTGGTTTAAGTTTATTGTTAGAAGGAGAAGTCATGAATGATAATCAAAAAATAAAAGGTAATTTTTATGTTCTAGGAGATAGTTTATCAGACACAGGAGCATTAGTAAGTGGTTTTACAGCTCTTTTTAAGCATTTAAAAATACCTAAAATAGTTAAAATGTTACCACCATTTTATAAAAATTCTTTTTCTAATGGTCCTGTGGCAGCACAAATTATTGCCGATTATTTGCATATAAATTTAACTTCTGCTTGAAGATTTGACCTTTTTTTATTTGCTGATGAGCAAATTGGTAATAATTATGCAGTTAGTGGAGCTTTAGCTAGTAGAAAAAAAGAATTAACAGTAGAAAGTTTTGTTATTAATCATTTTGATATTACTCATCAAGTAGATGCTTTAATTAGTCAGCATCATATTAATAGTAATGATATAATTTTAGTAGAGTTTGGTGGTAATGATATTTTATATGCTTTTAAACAATCATTATTAAACGACCAAGAAGAAATTATTAATAAAGCAGTTGAGTTAATAAAAAATGCTTTAACTAAATTGATAAATAAGGGTGCTCAACGTATTTTATTATGTAATGTTCCTAATATGAGTATTATCCCTTTATTTAAAAATAAAGAAAAAGATAAGGAACGTATTTTAAATTTAACTACTAATTTTAATAAAATGTTAGATAGTGTTATTGAAGAATTAAATAAAAATAAAAAAAATATTATTAAATATGATATGTTTGCAGCGATAACAAATGCTATTAATAAGTTTAAAAGCTTGAATATTAATAACAATATTATTGATGCAGCAGTTACTACTGATTTTAGTGAAATAATTAATAATGGTATTATTGTTCCTCATTTCAATGAAGGTGTTAATGAAGAAAATATTAATAATTATTTCTTTTTTGATAGCATTCACCCTAATAAATGAGCACATAATATTATGGCTCAAGAATTAATTAAATTAATAAATGATAATAAGAATTAATTAGAAATATTTATTTATAAGAGTTATAATTTTGTTATAAAGGAAA
>NZ_JALMUW010000116.1:0-1447 GCF_023846195.1 Spiroplasma endosymbiont of Lariophagus distinguendus | reverse complement strand
TCTTAGAGATGTTTTTAAAGATACTTTATAAATATATTAAACTTATATATTTGCTTGTAAATTTGATTTATATAAAAAACTATTACTATTTTTTAACTTTAATTTTATTTCTTTAAAAAAATCAAATTTTTCTTTTTCTTTATAATCATTAGAAAATATTTCTAAAGTTTCAGCATCAGATTTTTCATAAAAATGATATATATTATTGAATACTTGCTCTTGTGTTTCTTCTTCTTTTATTACTCGATATATAAAATTAAGAACTGAACACATTTTTCGATATTTATTATCTTTTCTTAAAGCATTATTAAATTTTTCTTTTTGTTTAGTATTCATTTTGGATATTTTAGAACTATTTTTAACGTTTGTTATATCAATTTCTTCATCCACTAAATAAACTACTTGATCTAAAAAATTTAATACTAATTCATCTACATCTTTTGATTTATATTTTTTTAAGGTTTCTAAATAAGTATCTGCTAAATTAATTGCTAATAAATTTAAAAAATTATTTAAAACTTTTGTTTTTAAATTTTTGTTGATATTTAAATCCATTATCAAAACTCCTTAAAATCACCTTCAATAGAGTGATTATATCAATTTTAACCTCATATTTTTGTAAATACAATATTACTTTATTTTTTTACCTTTAATTCGTTTTCTTTTAAGTTCCAATTCTAATTTAGGATTATTATCATGTTTTAAATAATAATTTTGTCTATTTATAATTAATTTATTTTCTAATATTAACCCTAATCTTTTAGTTTTTTCTTCAGCTAATTCTTTTTGTAATTTTCTGTCTTTTTCATTTTCAAGTGATTCATGTTTAAATCTAGAATCTTGTAAATCTTTTTCATGTTGTCTTTGCTTTTCTTTATCAATTAATTTTGCTTCAATCTTAGCTCTATTTTTTATATACTTTTTAATACTTTTAAAAATAGAAATTGGGTTCAAACAATCAATTATTTTTAATAAAATTTTCACATAACCCCCTACTCCCCATTTAAGTAATTATTATTAATATACTTATTATAAATTAAAATTTTATCAATTTCTTAGGGAATTGTTTTTTTTATTATATCATTTTATTTAAACTTGCTTTTAATTTATTTTTCTATGAATACTAGATTTATTATAGAAAATTATATCATTTTATTTATAATTTTTATAAATAAAATGATATAATAAAAAATATAAATAAATTATTTATAAAACTTTGAAATGGGGAATATAAAATGATTAATAACATAAAAAATATGATTAAAAATTACTCTAGAGAAATTGAGTGTCACGCAATAATAAAAAATAATTTAGAAAATAATCATTTAAAAAGTCAAGAGAATTTAATTAATATTGAAATGCAAAAAAATTACATAAAAATTAAAATGGAAATAATTGCAGAATTAAAAAAAATACTATATATTTAACATAAAATTGTGAGAAATCT
>NZ_JALMUW010000115.1:0-1462 GCF_023846195.1 Spiroplasma endosymbiont of Lariophagus distinguendus | reverse complement strand
TTTAATAATTGATTAGCGAAATATTTGGTCAATAACTCCACCACCAAGACAAATATCACCATCATAAAAAACAGCGGTTTGACCGGGCGTAATAGCGCGTATCTTTTCTGAAAATTCAACCTTAAT
This sequence comes from Spiroplasma endosymbiont of Lariophagus distinguendus, assembly GCF_023846195.1. Lineage (NCBI taxonomy): Bacteria > Bacillati > Mycoplasmatota > Mollicutes > Entomoplasmatales > Spiroplasmataceae > Spiroplasma > Spiroplasma endosymbiont of Lariophagus distinguendus. The sequence goes on along the minus strand of NZ_JALMUW010000115.1, from coordinate 1,336 downwards.
TTCATCATTATTAATAAAATTAATAATAAAATTAATAATAACAGCAATATCAGATTGACGATAGCGAAATTTTGCATTACATTTTAAAGAGTTTTTTAATGTACTATTATTAATTCAATTCAATGATTTAACAGTACAACTGCTATTCATTAGTCATTTATTTTCATTATCATTAGCAACATAAAGGATATTATTAGTAACATCTTTTTCAACAACAAAATATGGAACTTTCATTCCTGAAAGATTAATACCTTTTCTTTGACCAAGTGTATAGTAGTAAACACCATTGTGATTACCAATAGTAGTTTTGGTATTAATATCAACAATTTTGCCAGGATTAGCTGGTAAATAATTTGTTAAAAATGTTTGAAAATTACGATTACCAATAAAACATATGCCAGTAGAATCTTTTTTTGTTGCTGTTGGTAAATTATATTTTTTTGCTAATTCCCTAACTTCAGTTTTAGTTTTATTACCTAAAGGAAATAAACTATATTTTAATTGTTTTTGTGTTAATTGACATAAAAAATAACTTTGATCTTTATTATCATCAATTCCTTTTAATAACTGATATTGTTTAGTAATTGGATTGTAGTTAATTCGTGCATAGTGCCCCATTGCAATATAATCTGCTTTTAAATTTTTTTGTGCATATTTTAAAAAAGCATCGAATTTAATATATTTGTTACATAGAATATCGGGATTAGGAGTACGACTTTTTTTAAATTCTTCAAGAAAATAAGTAAAAACATTATCTCAATATTCCTTAACAAAATCAATTCTTTCTAATTTAATATTTAATTTTTGGCAAACAGCTAAAGCATCAAGATAATCTTGTTCTTGTGGACAAATATCTTGATTATTGTTACCTTGTAAATCATTATTTAAAAGTGAATCTCAATTACGCATAAAAAGACCAATAACTTCATGGCCTTCTGCTTGTAAAAGTGCTGCTGTTACTGATGAATCAACACCACCACTCATACCAACAACAATGCGTTTTTTTTCTGTCATTTTTTACTCCTTAATACTTTTCATAAATGCTTAATAATTGTAACAAATATATAATAAATACCCAAATAAATATTTTTAAATTATTGAATTTATATATTGATTATTAAGTGATAATCCTTTATACTAATGTTAAAACACATAAAAGCAATTTAACAAAATATGGTTTATAACCACTTTTGTAAAGTTTGTTACTAATGTGTTTTTTATGTTTTAATAAAGAAATAGAGAGAAGAGAAAAAATGCCACAAGAAGAAGAGTTATTAATAAATAATGATATAGATACCAATATAGAAGCAAATACTATTAATAATAGTTGAAGTAG
>NZ_JALMUW010000114.1:0-1543 GCF_023846195.1 Spiroplasma endosymbiont of Lariophagus distinguendus | reverse complement strand
TATCAAAATTCATATCACTGCAAAAATTCAGATTTTATGAAAAATATTTTCTTGTCACTTGTCTTTTATTCAATTTATCATCATTTATTACTCCTTTTTAGGTATATACCTTTATTTGGCTTATATTTGTTGTTTTTAGCGATGTTTTTATTTTGAATACTAAACCATTAATCAATCATTAGTTATGAGAATTTTTTTATGTATTTCCTACAATTTGCACCTCATCATCAATTTGTAAGACTTGAATTGGTAATTGTTCTTGTTTGGAGATTTTAAATCAAAATTTGCCCTGAGAAGCTTTTGCAATATAAGTTTTAATAGCTTCACTAAGTCCACCAGATTGTTTATACATATCATTCAAATTATTTAAATCATTTGGTTGCATACCACCAACTAAGGTATATTGAACATTGTTGATAATGCCAGTAAATTTCTTTTTGACATTTTCACTGCCAGTAAAATCAGCAATGTTTTGTGTTGCAATAATTAATGAGCTTTTGCATTTTCTAATTCTTTTCATTGTGTGAAATAAAAAGTCTAGTGCAACACTATTATTTTCGTTAGCTAGTAAATGTGCTTCATCAACAGCAATAATAATTCGCTTTCAATCTTTTTCTTGTTTATTTTCGTTGTATGACTGAACTGCTGAAAGTTCAATTCCTAGCATTCGTAAAATCAACATCATTTGTAAATTAATTATTTTTTTATTACTATTTTCAAATAACTCTCTTAAATCAAAACAAACTATATTTGCTTTGCTTCATTGAAATTTAGTATGGCCATTTCAATATTTAGCATAGGTACCTTGTGTTAAAGCTGTTAACTTAGATTTTAAATTATCTAACTTTAAAATATTTGCTGATGATTTTTCATCTTTAATTTTTTGACAAATCAAATTATATAAGTCAGTAAATGTTGGATAATCTGTTGCTTTTAACTTTTCAAAATCAGTACTTGGTAAAATATGGTTTTGAAAATATAATTCTTTAATTAATTCTATTAATAGACTTGTAGTTATGTCATCATCATTTAAATTTGGATATAACATAACAAAAAATGCTTCTAGTAATGATAGTTGGCTATTAAATGTATTTGCATTATCATGACTATCATCTAATTTATAAATTTCTAGTGGATTTATAATATTACCTTTGGCACCTGAACCATTAACAACTTGTCCATTTAAGTAATTAGTCAAATTACTAAATTCACGTTCAGGGTCTAAAATAAATATTTTTCTATTATTTTGATATGCCTGATTTAAAAGAATTTTTTTAGTAGTAAATGATTTACCACTTCCACTTTCTCCTAAAATTAACAAATTATGATTTATTCTTTGTGAGTTCTTTTTAAATAAATCTCAAATAACCGGTTTTCCGGAATTAGTTTCAGCAAGTAAAAATCCTTTTTCATCTTTAAGTGGCATATCAGGAATTGGAAAACTTGTTGCAAAAGTATCACAAGTCATTTCAATTTCAACTTCTTTTGAAATAAATTTTGTTCAATAATAAATTTCTATAAGAGCTTGTTGTTGTAAAAATAA
>NZ_JALMUW010000113.1:0-1551 GCF_023846195.1 Spiroplasma endosymbiont of Lariophagus distinguendus | reverse complement strand
TACTTGAATTTGTTCTTTTGTGAAATGTGGTATTTGTTCTTCTGTAAATGCTTGAATTTGTTTTTTATTAAACATTTTAATGTGTTTTTTCGTTAATAATTGTAATTGTTCTGCCGTTAGTAATTGCAGTTGTTCTTTAGAACTCATTTCAATATTATATAAAAAATTTAATGATAATATATTTTTTAAAATTGGTTCATTGATACCATTTTCTAATGTTAATACATTATTCACTGGTATCAATGTCTCAACATTATTGCTACTTACGATACTTGAAGATGAGTTATTAAAGATTAATAAATTATTTATCATATTTTTGCTCCTTTTTAAAAATTAAAAACTATTATAAAATAATAGCTAAATTTAAATAAAATTATATTTATTATTTAAACTATACGTGTATTTTAATATTTTTAATTTACTTAATCAATCAAAAACTTTCTTCCATAATGAATAAAATAATTATTCATTATACCAATAAAAAAAAGAGTAAGACCTTTTACTTACTCTCTAAATTAATACTGCTTATGTTTTATTTTCTAAATGGCGGTCTTGACGGGGATCGAACCCGCGATCTCCTCCGTGACAGGGAGGCGTATTAACCACTTTACCACAAGACCGTGGTTGCGGAGACTGGATTTGAACCAATGATCTTCGGATTATGAGCCCGACGGGATACCACTTCCCCACTCCGCGATGTATAAAATTTAATAATAATGGAGGAGGCTGAGGGATTCGAACCCTCGAGCACTTGCGCACTGACAGTTTTCAAGACTGTTCCCTTCAACCGGACTTGGGTAAGCCTCCGAGTATTTAAGTATGGTGGACCCTATCGGATTCGAACCAATGCTCGCCCGGTTATGAGCCGGGAGCTTTAACCAACTAAGCTAAGGGTCCTAGACTATGGTAGCGGGGATGGGACTCAAACCCATGGCCTCTCGGGTATGAACCGAACGCTCTAATCAACTGAGCTACCTCGCCAGTTTTAGTTTAAATGTTTAACCGATATATAATGGTGGACCCTATCGGGATCGAACCGACCACCTCCTGCGTGCAAGGCAGACGCTCTACCAAATGAGCTAAGGGCCCTTATTTAATAATGGTCGGGAAGACAGGATTCGAACCTGCGACCTCTCGGTCCCAAACCGAGCGCTCTACCAAGCTGAGCCACATCCCGATGGTGCGCCTGGCAGGACTTGAACCCACAACCTTTTGATCCGTAGTCAAACGATCTATCCAATTGATCTACAGGCGCATTTAATTACTAAAATTTATAGTAACTCATTAAATCATTAAACCTAATCAATTATAACTTATTAAAAGTAATATTTACAAGTATATTTGCAAATATTATTAATATTTTGGAGGAGCCGATCGGATTCGAACCGACGATCAAAGTTTTGCAGACTTATGCCTTAAACCACTTGGCCACGGCTCCAAATATAATTAAAAAAATTTAAAGACTTTTCAATATTACCAAGACTAGTTACTATTTGCAACTTGTTTTACAATATTATTCATAAAATATTTAAATATTTTTTTATTATTTAT
>NZ_JALMUW010000112.1:0-1575 GCF_023846195.1 Spiroplasma endosymbiont of Lariophagus distinguendus | reverse complement strand
ATTCATTAATGTTTTAGTTTTATTTTCATAATTAATACCATTAAATTCATCATAATCATAACCAGCACCATTAAATATTTGTTTTGCTGTACCATTATAATCAAGTCAATATTCACCAAATTTTGGATTACCTTGTACAATATCAACTCCACCATTACCACCTTTTACATAATTTGCAGTAGTAATATTTAAAAATGCATCTTTAATAATTGATTGAAAATCATCACTTAAATTTAAAGCTTTAAATTTTTCATTATCAATAATTCCATAAAATCGAGTTAAATTTAATATTCTTTCTTTTCTTTTTTGTTTAATAATATGTTGTAAATCTCATATTAAATTTCATACTGGTGCACAATCTGGATATGCATTCATTTGTGTACTATTACCATAAAAATGAATTTGTGGTAAATTTGTAATTTCAACAATTGGTAAATAACCAAATGGATTTTTTAATTCATATTGTTGTTTTAATTGACTTTCTGGTTTAATTTTTGATTTTGTACTACCTAATAAAATTTCTCTATTACCATTAAATATTTCAACTTTTACTTTTGAATTTTCTATTGTTACTCATGTTAAACTACCATTATCACTTTGTTCATTCATAAAAAATAATTCTGCTGATTGTTCTTGTTCATTAAATTTAGCAACACGTGACATAAAACTTGGACTTGGTAAAGTTAAACTTAATTCACCATTTTTAGTTAACATTCATATTAAAAAACATTTACCTAATAATGAATTTTGAATACCAAATTGATATAATTTTTCATTTCATTTATCTTTATCTTTTAATTTATTTAAAAAATTTAATAATTCTTTATTTTCACTTTTAAATAATAAACCTTTACCTAATCATAACATTGTACTTTTATTTGCAATAATTCTAGGTATATCTAATTCTCAAGTATCTTCATGTATACTAAAATATTCTGTTGGACTATAATTCATATTATCACTCCTTATTATTAATAAAACTATATTGTTTACCAAATTCAAATTTAGTTTTATTAATTAATAATTCATTATTTATTTGTTCAATTAATCATTTCATATCATTCATTAATGCATAACAATCACTATCTCAAGTATCATCATATAAATCTAACATTTTAGGTTCATTATTTGAATTTTCTATTTTAGATTTAGATAATCATTGAATTAAACTATATTGTCTTTTAGTTTCTGGACAATTATTTCAATCATAACTTAATATATTTTTAATTAATCCAGTAGTAGTAAAATCAATTCTATCTTTTAAATACATTACTGATTTATCTACTGGTTCAAAATTTAATCAATTCATATTTCTTTTATTTTTTTCTACATTTAAAACATCAATAAATGCTTGACCACCATTACCATAATCAACATAACAAGTAAAACCTTTAAACATAGCAAAATATTTTTGTGCTTCAATTAAATAATAATCAATAATACTATTTGCTAATTCATAAGTATTTTTAAAATACATTGCTGGTTGACCATTAATATTAGCATTACTATGATAAAATTCACTTACTTTATGTGCTCTTCTTCCATTATGATTTTCACCAATAAATCATAATGAAG